>CAZDWR010000014.1:0-9196 GCA_964509275.1 uncultured Candidatus Saccharibacteria bacterium | reverse complement strand
TATAACTAATTTTTTGACAGAAAATATTAATTTTTCTATTGAGGTTAAAAAAAATGGTTGATTTGCATGAACAGTTAACTTAACATTAAATAAGTTTGCAAAAAATAAAATATATTTTAGAGCAGTGCCATAAACATAAAGCAACACTATTTTAAAATTACTTATAATATTTTTTTAAAAAAACCTTCTTAAACTCAAAAAAATTTTCATCTATTATAGATTGACGGATTTTTTCTACTAAATTTACTATAAAATATAAATTATGTATAGAAGATAATGTTATTCCTAGAATTTCATTCTCTCTAGCAAGATGGTTTATGTATGCCCTGCTGTAATTTTCACAAGCATAACAAGAACAATTTTTATCAATAGGAGAAAAATCTTCTTTAAACTTTGCATTTTTAATATTTATTATTCCATTTTCTGTATGAAGTGAACCATGCCTAGCTATTCTAGTTGGTGCTACGCAGTCAAAAAAATCCATTCCATTTTCTATTCCCATAAATAAATCTATTGGATCACCTATTCCTAACATATGCCTAGGTTTATTTTCTGGTAAAATTTCATTTACAATTTTCACTACTTTATTCATATCATCTTTATTAAAAGAACCTCCGATTCCAAATCCAGCAAATCCTTCCATTGCTCCGATAAACTCTGCTGACTCTTTTCGTAAGTCTTCATATCTACCCCCCTGTATAATTCCAAATAATCCTTGCGAGTGAACTTCATTATTTTTTACAAAACTTTTAATTTTTGTCGATATTCCATTTTTCTTTTTTTCTATTTTTTGATGTTCGTCAAGTGAACGAATTGCCCATCTATGTGTTCGCTCCATAGCTTCTTTTTGATATTCATAACTTGCTTGTGGTGATGTACATTCATCAAAAGCAAATAAAATATCTGCTCCCAAATCTGCTTGAATTTGCATAGATTTTTCTGGAGTAAAAAAAAGCTTTTCTCCTGATTTGTAATTTCTAAAAGCTACTCCATTTTCGGTTATTTTTGCTAATTTATTTTTTTTATCTGAACAAGTAGCGTCGCAAGATTTAGTCTTATTTTTTCCAATTTGAGAAAATCCAGAATTATCTTTTGCAATTTTAGAAATATTTTCTCCAAATGCCGCACCTAAAGAAAAGGCCTGAAATCCTCCTGAATCTGTCATTATTGGACCATTTCAATTTGCAAAATTATGAAGACCACCAGCTTTTTTTATAATTTCTGGACCAGGAGATAGAAATAAATGATAAGTATTTGCCAAAAAAATTTGTGATCCAAGCTCTTCTAATTGTTTTGTGCTAATGCCTTTCATCGCAGCTTTTGTTCCCACAGAAGCAAAAGCTGGTGTTTTTATATCTCCGTGTGGTGTGGAAAAAATACCTGCCCTTCCCAGAAAAATTTCTTCTTTGTTATTTTTTAATTTTTTTATTATCTTAAATTTAAAACTTTTTTTCATTTGTGATATTTTAACATATTTAAAAAAGTTGAGTTAAAAGAGTCTTGAATTAAACTCTGAACCGGGAACAATCAAATTTTAAAAACAATGCTGCTTTTGTTTGTGTTTGTGTTTGTGTTTGTGTCATTGCGTCGAGTGTCTGTGTCATTCCGGGAACGCAGTTACCCGGAATCCAGGTTTTATGTTGGTTTTGTTAAACTTCACAATATTTAATTTGGATATTCCTGACTTTAATCCTGGATCCAGCACCACTTTTTTTAATACAGAAATAGCTTCGCTATTTCTGTATTAAAAAAAGTGGTGCTGGATGACACAGTATTTATTTTTTAAAAATACAACTCATTTATAATCTTAACTTCAGCTTTTTTATTTTTCTTATCTAAATACACAATGACTGCCATCATTTGATATTCCAGTTTTTGTTCAATTCCGAAAGAATTTTTAATTCTATCAAGTTTTTTTTCTTCTATATAAAATTCTACCACTCTCTCAAACTTTTTTAATTTTTCAGTACTTAAATTTTGTTCTGGGTCTCAACCAGAATCCATTTCTCCACTTTTTACTTCTATAAAAAATAATTCTTTATCTTTTTTCATTATCAAATCAATTTCGCCAAAAGATTTTAAATAATTTTGTTCTACCAAGAAAAAGCCCTTATTTTCTAAAAATCGTATTGCTATTTCTTCTCCCAAATCACCAACTTTTCTACGAATTGTTTTCATTAAAAATTTTATTTTTTTAACAAATCTTTAAATATTTTTGCTAACATTCCTGGATTTGCAGAACCTTTTGTAGCTTTCATTCCCTGTCCAACAAAATATTGAAGCAGCTTTTCTTCACCCGAACGATAAGATTCAGTTTGTGTTGGGTTATCAATTATAATTTTATTAACAATTTCTTTTAATTCTCCTTCATCAGATTTCTGAATTAAAGAATTTTTCTGAGCAATTTCTTTAGAAGAACCACCTTGAGAATAGATTAACAATAAAGTATCTTTTGCTCCTCGCGAAGACAGGTCGCCGAGTGAAATCATTGAAATTAATTCAACTAAATTTTCTGAATTAATATTTTCTAAACTTCCTTTTATGTCATTAGATTTTTCAAAACCAGCTAAATCTGTAGATAAATAATTAGAAAGTAATTTGAATTCATTTTCAGTTTTTAAATTTTTAACACTTTGGTCAAATAAGTTACCAAAAATTTTATTCTGTAAAAAAAATTCTACATCTTCAGATTTTATTTTATAATCATTTAAAAATCTTTCTCTTTTTACTCATGGTAATTCTGGAAAATTTTTCATTAAATTTTCTTTTGAAAATTCATCAATTTCAGAAATTTTAAATTTTGGAATATCTGGGTCTGGAAAATAACGATAATCATCAGAATTTTCTTTATTTCTTTGAAAAAAAGTTTCTCCTTTATTATCATTTCAACCCCTAGTAGACTGTATTACTTTTTCTCCTTTTTCTATTAACTCAATTTGTCTTTCTATTTCATATTCAATTGCTGCACCAACAACTTTAAAAGAACCAAGATTTTTCATTTCTGTTTTTGTTCCCAGTTTTGAAAAATCTTTATTCAACATTTCTCAATTGCCCTCTTCCGAAACAGAAACATTGGCTTCAATACGCATTTCTCCTTTTTCTAAATTTGCATCTCCAACTCCTAATGTTCGTAAAAGTAACTGCAATTCTTTTCCAAAATCCATTGCTTGCTGTGAATTTGTAAGCAAAGGCAATGTTACAAGTTCCATTAACGGCACACCTGCTCGATTAAAATTAACTAAAGAATAATCAGTTTTATGTGTAGATGTTGCTGTATCTTCTTCCAAATGAATTCTTTCCAAAGCAATATTATTTAAAGAACCATTTGAAATCAAAGGATATTTAAATTGTGAAATTTGATATGCTTTTGGCATATCTGGATAAAAATAATTTTTTCTATCAAATTCTGAAAAATCTGCCATATCACCTCCCATTGCTAATCCAACTTTTAAAACAGATTCTACGGCTTTTTTGTTTACGTAAGGCAAGGCCCCTGGTTGTGCTGTGCAAACTTCGCAGATATTTTCATTAACTCCATCATTAAATGGTTCATTTTTGCAGGCACAAAACATTTTTGTTTTAGTATTTAATTCAGCATGTATTTCCAAACCAATTGTTGGATAATATTTTTTACCTGTTTTTTCAGAAATAATAAAATCCTGTTTTTTTTCTTCTTTATTCATTTAAATATTTTAACATATTTTGTATTATTTTAAATTTATAAGTTTGGATTCAAGTTTAAACCTGTAATACTTCGTTTTGAAATATTTTGTTATGTTTGTGTTTGTGTTTGTGTTTGTGTTGTTGTGTCTGTGTCATTCCAGAAGCGAAGCTATCTGGAATCCAGGTTTTATGTTATCTGAAGAATAGTTTTTCACAAAATTCTTCATACAAAATATTCTTTTTAAATTTATTTATCTAGTATTTTAAAACCTGGATTCCAGATAGCTTCGCTTCTGGAATGACACAGACATACGACATATTTTCCAAGAGGTCGGACTTCACGCAACGAGGCCACACAACCACTTAAGAAGTCCGACCTCAGACACAGACGAACAACACGACAACATAAAAAAATATATTATTTTAAATTTATAATATCAATTGCTAAAAAAGTCATTATGTATTTTAAATTTGAACCTCTTTGGCTTGCTTGTTTTTTCATTTCTAAAAATCTTTTATACATTTGAGAAAATTCTTCTTGCCCTAAAAGAATTAAAAAAGATTTTTTATTTTCCAAAATTTCTATTTCTAATTCAACCAAAAAACTCAAATATTCATTCCTTAAATCAACTGGTCCTTCAAAAGATTTTGATATTTTTGTAATCACTTTCTCTCTTTCTAAAAAAGTCATTTTTAAAAAATCACTAGCTCTTTTTGAACCATTATTTTGATATCCTTCAACCACTCTAGCCCTAGATAACACTGTATCTAAAACAAAATCTATTGTTGGTAAAAAAAGAAAAAAAATAGTATTTGAAGATGGTTCTTCTAAAGTTTTTAAAAGTGCATTTTGTGCTTCTCTGTCAATTTTTTTTACATCAATAATAAAAATTCTAAAAGATGTTTCATTATTTTTTGTTCGAGAATTTATAGATTTAATTTTTCTAGAATCAGAAATTGGTAAATTTAATCCAGAAAATTGATAAAAATCTGGGTTTCCTAATGTTTTAAAACCAAAATCATTCTCCAAAAAATTTAAAACATCTTTTTTGTTCTTTTCTGAATTACCAGAAATAATATAAAAATGAAAAAGATTTTTTTTTTCTCTTTGTAAATATTTTAGAATATTCATTTAAAATATGATATTAAACATTTCCTGTCACGGAATATATTGGCAACAGAACCGCAGAAAGAAGCAATCCAACACCTCCACCAAGAGCCGTAATCATAATCGGCTCAATTAAAGAAACCATCACAGTTAATCTATTATAAATTTCTTTTTCGTAAAAAGCAGCAATAGTTCCTAAAATATCAGAAAGTTTTCCAGATTCTTCTCCAACTCTTACCATTTGAATAAACAATGACGAAAAAGCATCGTGTTTCCCAAAGGCTTTTGAAAGTGACTCACCTCCCCGAACATCATCAGCCACTTCCATTAAAATTTTTTCATAAACTACATTATCTACAACTTTTGACGTACTTTCAATAGTTTTTATCATCGCTACTCCAGATTTTAACATCATATTAAAATTTCCAGCAACTCTGGCTATAAAAAGATCTCTATATAATTTTCCAAACAAAGGCAAGCTTATTTTAAATCTATCAAAACCTTCTCTGCCCAAGGGGGTTTTTATATATTTTACAAATAAAAAACCTCCCCCAACTAACATTACTATAAATATAAATCCGTAATTAACAAGAAAATTAGATAGTCCTATAACTATTTCTGTTGAAACTGGCAATTCATTTCCTCCCGAAACAAGCATTTCTGAAATTTTTGGAATTACCATTGTAAGCATCAAGTACATTACAATAACAAATACTCCCAGAACAAATCCTGGATAGATTAATGCGCTTTTTACTTTTGAAGTCATTTCATAAGATCTTTCTAAATAATCAGCTAAAAATTCAAATGTTTGTGAAAGTTGTCCGGCCTCCTCTCCAGCTGCTACCATATTTACATAAAATGGTGAAAACACATCTGGATGTTTTTTCATAGCCTTTGTTACAGAAGAACCATCGGAAATATCATCAGCCAATTCAACTAAAGCAGATTTTATAACTTCATTTTCAGATTCTTCTGAAATCATTTGAAAAATTCTAATGGCTGAAACCTGCGCGCCGAAAAGTGTGGAAAACTGTTTAGTCAGTATAACAATTTCTTTATTTTTTACTCTTCTTAAGGTTATGCTTTTTTCAAAAAAACCTTTATCATCGTCTCCTTTAACTGACGAAATAATGTAACCACGCTCATGGAGTGAAGCAACCGCAGCATCTTTTGTATGTGCATCAATTTGACCTTTTATCTCTAAACCATTTTTATCAAAAACAACATATTTAAATAGTGACATGCTTTTTATTCTATCATATTTTTTTATAATATAAAATTTTTTTTGTGCTTAAATTATATTCTCAATAACTTTCCAAACTTTTCAAAATATTCATTATTTACAATGACTTTATTATTTTTTGAATCATTAAAAATAGGATTTTCTAGCTCGCTTGTAAATCTTGGCACGATGTGAAAATGAACGTGAGGCACTTCCTGACCTGCATCTAAACCATTTCTTTGATATATTACCACATCTTTCAATGTTTTTTCTCTAATATTTTTAGCCACTTTATAAACTGTTTTTTGTAAATCTAAAAATTCTTTCTCAGTCATATCAAAAATAGTTACAAAAGGTTTTTTAGGAATAACTAAAGTATGACCATTTTCAAAAGGATAAACATCTAAAAAAGCTAAAGAATTTTTATCTTCAAAAATAATTTCTGCTGACACTTCCCTTTCTATAATTTTCTGAAATATTGTTTTTTCTACCATTGTTTTATAATAACAGGTATTAAATCCCAGAGCAAATTCTGGCACAATTATGTATTCGATTCGCTCACTCATTCACACAGCAAGCTGTGGGGGTATTAAACCTAATATTAGCTTCGCTCACTCGGTCATGTAAAAACAAAGCTATACTTTGCTTTTCCACGACTCTCGTTTCGTTGGCTAATAACAAAAAATAAATAAATTTCCTATAAAATTTTAACTAAAAAAAGACGTTCCAAAGAACGCCTTTTTGTAAGCATTTTACTCCTGCTTGTTTAAACAGAAAATGGGTATTTTATTGCTTCATGGTGTTTGTACCCCTCAACTTCAAAATCATCTAAAGTGACCCAAGTTTCTAAATCTTTTAAAGTTTTAATATCTGGATTTATTGAAAACTTGGGCATTTCAAAAGGTTTTCTTTTTAATTGAACATCTTGCATTAATTCATACTGATCCTCATAAATATGCGCATTAACTATTTTATGAAAAACCTTTCCAGTCTTATTGCCAGTAATTTGTGCCATAATAGCTAAAAAGAAAAAAAGTTGAACTTGATTAAAATTAAGACCCAAAGGGACATCACAAGATCTCTGATATGAAGTTAAGTACAAAGTCCCATTAACTAACGAAAAATTATGAGTATGTACACACGGGCGAAGACAACCCATATGAAATTCACCAGGATTATAAAAAGACAAAATTTCTGCCCTATCATCAATTCCTTTAGACAAATTTTCAACTATTTTTTCTAGTTGATCAATGTGTCCTCCATCTGGTTTTTTCCAAGAACGACCCTGAACTCCATATACTCTGCCCATATCATCCTCTCCTTTTCGATATGAATTATTCAACCAATTTTGATTTTCATTAGCATTTGCATCCCAGGTTTTAGTGCCTAATTTACGAAAATCAGCAGCATTATCATATCCACGAATATAACCTATAAATTCTGCAATTGCTGATTTCCAATAAGATTTTCTGGTGGTTACTAATGGAAATTTATTTTCTCCAACATTATATTCCATATCGGCATTTATAATCACTTTACATTTTTTTCCTGTTCTTTTATTATATATCCACTCTCCTTTTTGGATAATTTTCTCAGCTAACTTTTCATATTGGTTATTCATAATAAAACCTCTTGATATAATTTTAATAAAATTTTGTGAAAATTCACAAAATACCTAAATATATTTTAACACCTTGAAACAGATAAGTAAAGTTTTTTATTTAAAAAATCTTGAATAAGTTTTTTAAATATGTTATAATCTCGGACAATTGCTTTATATTTTAAAGTAACTTATCAAAAAAATTACAGTGGTTAAAAAATTCAAAAAATGAGTACCTTTAGTTAAATTAAATGATCAAATTAGATATCCTGAAGTGCGGGTGTTGGATCAAGCTGGTGGAAATATAGGAATTATGTCTTCAAGCGAAGCCCTTGATAAGGCTATTGATTTAGGATTAGATCTGATAGAAATTAATTTCCGTTCACGACCTGTATTAGTTAAAATTGCTGATTATGGTAAATTTGCTTATGATGAAAAGAAAAAGGCTAAGGAAACTAAGGCAAAACAAAGCAAAGTAGAAACTAAAAATATTCAAATAAAAGTTGGAACTGGTGAAGGAGATTTAATTTTAAAAGCTAAAAATATTTCTAAATGACTTTTAGAAGGCCATCGAGTAAAATTAGATTTATTTTTAAGAGGAAGAATTAAATATTCAGGAAAAGATTTTTTAGAAGAAAGATTAAAGAGAATTCTGAAATTAGTAACCACTACTTATAAAATAGCTGACGGACCAAAAAGGAGCCCTAAAGGTCTTACTCTTTTTTTAGAAAAAGGAAATAAGAAAAAAGATGAAGATTCTTAAAAAATTGATAAGCAAATTAAATTAAAAAGATGAAAACAAATAAATCATTCACAAAAAGATTAAAGTTAACAAAAAATGGTAAAATAAAAAGAGAAGCATCTGGAAAATGTCATTTTAATGCTAAAGAAAATAATTCTGCAAAAATGGCTAAGAAAAAAAAGATAGATTTCAAAATATCAAATAAATCTAAGGCTAGATTTCTACCACGAACAAAAAAATTAAAAAGTTCAAATTAAAAATAAAGACTCTGGGTACCTGCAAATACTATATTTACGCAGACGACCGAGCAAATAAAATAAAATAAAATGGCAAGAGTAAAAAGAGCTATAATGAAAAATAAGAGAAAGTCAAAAATTCTCAAATTAGCAAAAGGTTTCAGGAACGCAAGAAGTACAAAATTTAAACAAGCAAAACAGGCCATAATAAGAGCTGGGCAACATGCTTTTTCACACAGAAGAAAAAAGAAAAGAGTTTTCAGAAAATTATGACAAGTTCAAATTTCAGCTGGGCTAAAAGAGCATAATATTTCTTATTCAAGATTTATAGAAAAACTTAACAAAAAAAGTGTTGGAATTAATAGAAAAATGTTAGCCTTGCTAGCAAGAGAAAATATAATTTCATTTGATAAAGTAGTATCTACAATTACAGAAAAAGAAATCACTAGAAAAGAAATTTCCGAAACTAAAAATTAAAATTTTAAACAAAAAAACTAAATATTTAGTTTTTTTTGTTTTTGTATTGTCTAGTTTGTACCATTCCTTTGTGCCTGTGTCATTGTGTCGCGTGTTTGTGTCATCCAGCACCACTTTTTTTAATACAGAAATAGCGCAGCTATTTCTG
>CAZDWR010000013.1:0-9286 GCA_964509275.1 uncultured Candidatus Saccharibacteria bacterium | reverse complement strand
ACACAGAAACAAAGGAATGACACAGACACAACGACACACGACATAATAATACAAGCACAAAATAATACCTTGACTATTTTAAACTTTAAAAACTATTTTTTAAGAAATCCAACAAATCTTTTTCAATTAAAGTTTTTATTTTTAATTTTTTAGCTTTTTCTAATTTTGACCCAGAATTTTCTCCCGATAATAAAATATCTGTACTTAATGAAATACTAGAAATATTCTTTCCTCCTTTTTTTCTAATAATTTCTTTTAATTCATCTCGTGAAAAATTTTTAAAAGTTCCTGTTATTAAAATTTTTTTATTTTTAAAATAATTATCTTCAATTTTTTCTTCTTTAAAATTTTTAACTTTAACTACTTTTAACAAATCTTCTAACATTTTCTTATTTTTCTCTAAAATAAAAAAATTCTTAATTTTTTTAGCCATAACTTCTCCAATTCCATCAATGTTTTGTAATTGCTCTAAGCTAGCATTCTGTAATTTTTTCAAAGACTTAAAAGTTTTTACTAATAAAAAAGCTGACTCTTCACCAACCTCATCAATTCCTAAGGCAATTAAAAATCTAGTTAAAGAAATATTTCTTTTTTCTAAAATTGCCTTTACAATATTTTCTGCGGATTTTTTTCCAAAACCTTCCAAAAATTCAATATCTGAAATAGCTAAATTAAAAATATCTGCTGGACTTGAAATTAATTCTTTTTTTAAAAAAGTTTCAATATTTTTTGGACCAATTTCATTAATATCAAAAGCTTTTTTTGAAACGAAATAAGAAAGTTTTTTGACTCTTAATTCTAAAGAGTCCATATTTTTACACTTATAAGCTACTTGTCCTAAAATTTTTTCTATACTTCCATCTCCTCCGCATCCTGAAACTTTTTTTGGAAAAATATATTTTTTAGCTTCTTTTTTCCTAAAATATTTTATAACCGAAAGTACTTTTGGGATAATATCTCCTGATTTTTCAATAATCACTGTGTCTCCAATTCTTATATCTAACCTTTGTATTTCATCTTGGTTATGTAAACTGGCTCTAGCTACAGTAGTCCCTGCTATCTCAACAGCCTCTAGAATAGCTACTGGGGTAATAACTCCAGTTCTTCCAACTTGTAATTCAATATCTTTAATGATAGTAGTTTTTTGTTCAGCTGGAAATTTTAAAGCAATAGCAAAACGCGGAGATTTCCCAGTATATGCTAATTTTTTTTGCTTCTCTGAGTCATTTACTTTTAAAACAATACCATCAATCCAATACTGATATTTTTCTCTTTTTTTAATTTGTTCATTATAGAATTTAAAAACTTCATCTAAATTTTTTGCTAAAAAATTATTTTTATTTACAGTAAATCCTAAATGTTCCATTCACTCTATTTCACCTTTTTGAGTTTTAAATTTTTTATGACTTTTTCCAATGTCATAAATAAAAACATCTAATTTTCTCTCTGCAACAATTTTTGCATCTAATTGTCTTAATGTTCCAGCAGCTAAATTTCTGGGATTTGCATACAATTCTTTCTTTTCTTTTTTTTGTTTTTTATTTACTAAATCAAAATTTTTCTTTGATATATATATTTCTCCCTCAAAAATTCCTGAAATATTTTCTTGTAATTTTAAAGGTATGGCTTCTATTGTTTTAATGTTTTCCGTTACATCTTCACCAGATTTTCCATCACCGCGTGTAGCTGCTTTTACTAAAATTCCGTCAAGATATTCCAAAATTACCTTAAGTCCATCAATTTTTAGTTCACAAAAATACTGGAAACTTTCTTTTTTTTTTGAGCGCGAGCGAAGCTCGCGCTCTCTAACCTTATCCAAAAAGTTCCTATTCCTATTTTCCCAATTTTCTAAATCTTCTTTATTAAAAGCATCATCAAAAGACCACTGAGCTACCTTATGTTTAACTTTTTCAAATTTATCTAAAACTTTTCCTGCAACTCTTTGACTAGGAGAATCTTTGGTTAATAATTTTGGGTATTTAAATTCTATTTTTTTTAATTCATCTTTTAAGGAGTCAAGAGCTTCTTCTGAAATCTCTGATATATTTTTAACATGGTATAAATAACGATGATGCTGTATAACCTTTTTTAATTTTTCTATTCTTTTTTTTGCATCAGAAAAATTAGACATTTTTAAAAATTATATTAGGAAATATGATTTCATCTCGTTCGGACAAAATAATAAAGTAATAGCATTCGGACTTTATTATTTAGTCTCTCACTTCGATAAAATTATATTAGGAAATATGATTTCATCTCGTTCGGACAAAATAATAAAGTAATAGCATTCGGACTTTATTATTTAGTCTCTCACTTCGATAAAATTATAACATTTTTCACAAAACTATTCGTATAAAATATTTTATTAAATTTACTCGTTTCATATTCTAAAACCTGGATTCCGGATATTGGAATTTTGTATTTGTTCGCAAGCTCACAAACAAAATTCCATTCCGGAATGACATAGAGATTTAAAATGGAAGATTTGATGGTGCTTCTGACTTTTTTGATTCTGCTCTATCAAAAGTAGGTGCTGAAACAACCGTAGATGGTAAATGATAAATAGTTGCCAGTTCTTCAGTACTTAATATAAATTTATTATATTTTTTAAATGCATCTAAAAAAGGAATAAAAACATGAGGGTTTATTTTTTTTGCTTCTACAAAGTATCTTCGTCTTTTGTAATCTTCAAAAAATTCTGTTTTAATTTTTTTCAACCTGATATCTTTATAATCATTTCACGGATAATCAAAAGAAGTTGTAAAACCTCCAACGTTTAAACTGTTAAGATCTTCAGATTTTACTGTATTAAAAATATTATTCATAGCTCCAATATTATTTGGATTAAAATTTTCATTATCAGAAAAATAAACAGCCCTTATCCCCGTTCAAAATGATGGTTTTGAAATATTTTCAGCGATTGCATCAATAACTGTTCTTTCTGATTCAGTATCAATTCTTTTTAATCCCTCCCCTTCAACACTTTTTACGTTACGCAATTTTTGAATTATTTCTTCTGCTTCAGTATTTCAATTCATTGTTTTTCTGAGTTCTCTTTTTTTGGCCATATCAAAAAGACTCAATAAACCTCCGTCATGATCTTTTTTTTGAGCACGAATAACTATTTGCATTCACATATTTTCACCTTCTCCAATATTACTCATTACTTCTACGATATGAGACATTGGGTCAACCGTTTCTTCTGGTTTTAAACCAGCCTTATCTAAGCCAAAATCTTTATAAGTTTTTATCGGATAAGGGTCTGCTTTAGCTAATTTAAATTCTGCCCCAAACAAACCTTGCTCTTCTGGATCAAAAGAATAAAAACGAGTATAATCTGTAATTTCTGTAACCTGTACTGAGGGGTACTGAGAATAAAAAGCTGACTCAAGAACTTTAGAAAATTTTTTTGGTGCTCAAATATAAAACTTAACTTGACCTTCCCGAGAAACAATTTCCAAAGATAAATTAATTCTTCTTTTTCCTAAAAAAGTTTTATCAAATCATGTTGATTCCCCTGATGTATTGTGAATTGCTGACAAAACCATTTCCATAGCCAGTGGTGTTTTAGTGATTTCTTTGGGAGTTTTTATTTCAAAAACTGCCCTTTCAGTTTCTAATTGAAATTTAGTCTCTTGTATATCAAGATACCTTTCTTTTAATAAAACAACAATAAAAAATAGTAAGACGAAAGGTATGTAGACTAGAAAGTAATAAAAAATTATTTCAAAATTCATAATGTCTATTATATATTAAATTTACAATAAAGTGGAATTTTACTTTGGATTAAATTTTGAGCCAAAAATAATCAATTATTAAAAAATACTACTTTATATATGTGTGGTTGTATCGTTGTGTCTGTGTCATTCCAGAAACGAAGTTATCTGGAATCCAGGTTTTGAGTCAGAGAACGTATAAATTTAACAAAATATTTTTTAAAAATAATTTCCTAAAAATCTTGTGCCCGAGCCCCCATCGATTATTGAACGACTTTCAATATAAATCCTGGATTCCAGATAACTTCGTTTCTGGAATGACACAGATGCAAAGGAATGACACAGACACAATGACGCAGATACAAAGGAACGATACAAAGAGAAACACAATTACCTAGAAAAAGTAACAAAAATATTTTTAGATGCTGATTGCAGTATTCTAAAACTATTTTTTATTTGCAAAGATATTCTAACTCTAGAAATAAAATTATCACCATCATTGTTTAATAAAAGTATTTTGTTTCTATTATAACCACTTTTATGAACATATTCTTTATTACCAACATTTCAAGTATATTCTGTTATTCTACTTTCTATATCATTCATAAAATAAGGCACTGCCAATATTGTAGCCTCCGTCCCTTCTATATGAATATTGGGATTTGCTATGTTTCTATAAGAAAAAGGTAATGAAGAATCAATTAAATAAAATTCTATCTTTGACTTTTCAGGTTCAAATCTTATTGATTCTTTAGCCACTAACTCTCCGTCCAAACTAGAAACTTCTAAAGTTATAACTGTAACTCTTGGTCAAGCACCTAAACTATCAATTTTATAGGTATATTTACCGAAACCTGATCTTCTAACATCCAACTTAGAGTTCTTATATCACCTGTAGACAAGAGACTCCTTAGCTATTGTTTTTCCCCCTTTGTTTATAATTCTTGGAAAAGCAAAAACTGTTACTGCTGAATTAGACACCGGGACAGATTTTCCTTGATACATAAAAGGTCTGTGCGGATTATTTAATTCATAAATTAAATCAACATTAGCAGGTCTAATTGATATTTTTCTAACAACTTCAACTTGACCATTTATTCTAACTATTATTAATACCACGGTTTCTTGACCCAAATCCTCTGCTTGAAATTCAAACTCTTTTATTCCAATTTCTCTTTTTATCAATTTATCATTTATAAAAATAGATGTTTCCACTTTATTCATGTCAAATGAAAATGAACTTATCCTAACTCTTACTGTTTCATTGGCTTGAGGATTTTCTGGAACCATTGTAACTTTTAAATTACCTATTTCTTCAATAGCGTAAACTTTAACACTAAAAAAATTAATGAAAGAATAAGAAAATAAAAGAATAATTATTGTAAAAATAATTTTTTTTTTAAAAGAAAATTTTAATATATTATTCATAGTTTTATTTTATCACAAATTTTATAATTCGATAACCCTGCCCAGTTCTTTAAAAGATGTAGTGCCATTAAGAATTTTAATAATTCCATCTTCTTTTAAAGTTAAAATTCCCTGCCTACGAGTCCCCGCAATAATTTCCCTTTCCGTTGGTCTTGTTTTTAGTAATTCCTCTAATTCTTTATCCATAACAATAGCTTCAACAATAGCTACTCGCCCTTTATATCCCGAATCATTACATTCTTTACACCCCGCCGATTGGTAAATAGTATATTTAGAATTTTTATCCAAATATTTTTCTTTATTTTTTATATTAGAAAAAATTTCTTTGATTTTAGTTTCTTGGTCATTATTTTCAACATCAGAAAAATTAACAGGCTTTTTGCAATGTGTGCATAGTTTTCTTGCAAGCCTTTGAGCCAAAATTATATTAATAGCTGTAGCTAAAATTTTTGGATCAATTCCTAAATCAATAAATCTAGGAAATGCTCCTGCTGCTGAATTAGTATGCAAGGTTGATAAAACTAAATGACCTGTTAGAGCTGAGTTTACAGCAATTGATGCTGTTTCTCCATCTCTAATTTCTCCTACCATAATGACATCAGGATCTTGACGAAGAACCGACCTTAATCCAGATAAAAAAGTATAGCCTTTTTCTGTATTTACTTGAGTTTGGGTAACTCCCTCAACATGATACTCTATTGGATCTTCAATAGTAATAATTTTATTCTCTGGAGAAATAAGCTTTCGTAAAAGAGCAAAAAGAGTGGTTGACTTACCAGAACCAGTAGGACCAGTGTTTATAATCATTCCATTGGGTTTTTTTATCATTTCTTGAATAATTTTAAAAAAATAAGGCAACATTCCTAAATCTTCAAGGGAAACAGAAATTGCGCTTGGGTCTAAAATTCTCATTACAATGGATTCTCCATAAGCATCTGGTAAAGTAGAAGTACGAATTTCAATATCTGTATCCGCCATTTTTATAGTAAATCTTCCGTCTTGAGCATTATTCCTAATATTAATTTTAAGACCTGCAGTAAGTTTAATTCTTGTTAAAATTCTTTGATATGTAGCTAATTCAAAACGAACTATTTCTGTTAAAATACCATCGAGCCTGAATCTTACTTTTGCGTATTTTTCAGAAGTTTCAATATGAACATCAGATGCTCCCAAGGAATATGCTGAAAACATAATCAATTCAATTACTTTTGAAATTCTATAAGATTTATTTGATTCCAGTGCATCATTAATCATGGCCTTGGCAGAATCAATAGTTTTTATTTCTTTCAAAACATCTTGTATATCTGCAGAGGAAATATCTATAATTCCTTTTTCAGTTTTTACAGCATAAGAAATATCACCATACCTACTTCAAGCTTTTGCAATAGATTTTTTTGAAGCTATATATATTTCCACTATATATTTTTTTTCTTCTAACTTTGCAATTTCTTCTTTTACCAAAGTTGGTAAAGGAGACTTAACGGCCAAGTGCAATTCTCTTCCAATAATATTAAAAGCGGCTATTCCTGCACTTTTTGCCCTATCTTTGGGTATTATTTTTAAAGCATCTGTATTGATTGGCTTCATAGACAAATCAATATATTTAATGCCGTACTTCTCTGCATAAATCTCCAACATAGCTTCCTCGGAATTCGAGCGAAGTTTTTTCAATTTTTGCATATGCTTTGCCTCAGTAAATTTAACCATTAAATTCATTATAGCAAAAAAATACAATAAATAAAAAATTTTATATTTTCTTTATCTCTACATCTGTGTCTGTGTCTTTCTCCAGCCGAAGGACTGGGGAATCCAGGTTTTGAAATAAAAAACATATAAATTTAATAAAACATTTTTTAAGAATAATTTTGCGAAAAATTATACGGTTTACAACTTCAATCCTGGATTCCAGATAACTGCGTTTCTGGAATGACACAGATACAGAAAAAAACACAGACAAACAATACAATAATTAAATAAAGAAACAAAAAACAAATACCCCTTATTTTTTATAAAGTATTACAGAACTAAAATCAATTTTTTCTACATCTTCATAAATTTTAATTCCGCCTTTACCAACAAATTTCTCTCCAATTCCTAAAGCAATAGAATTTTCTTTTATTTTAAATATAAATTCCTCACTTAACATATCTCCATATTCATTAAGATACTCCATAGTGGTATATAACATTTTTCCATCTGCAGAATACCTTCCTTTAAAATTTTTTATAAGTCCATTAACTTGATATGTACCATAAACTGAACCATCTTCTGCTGTATTAATTTTTAATATTCTATCGTCCGATTGATATATCAATAATTCTTTTGTACTTATTTCCTCCCCTTGTTTATCTAACAATATTTTTCCCTCTTGATTTTTGACATCAGGATTAAAAAAGTAATTTATAAAAATTACTAAAATTATAAAAATGACAAGAACTGGGATAATTATAATTTCTTTATAATGTTTTTTAAACAAGTCTAAATATTTATTTTTGTTCATAATATATTAATTAATTTTTTATTTTATTTCATAGCTTCAATTCCAGATACAATTTCTGAAATTTCCTTTGTAATTTGTGCCTGTCTTTCTTTGTTAAATTTCTTTCTTAATTTTTCTGCTAATTCATTGGCCTTGTCAGTAGAATTTTTCATTGCAATCATTCTGGCAGAATGTTCTGAAGCAAAAGATTCTAAAAGTGAATTGTAAATATCTATGTTTAGAATAAATGGAATAAGTCCTTTTATAACAACCTCAATGTTTGGTTCAAAAACATAAGAATCAACATCAGAATTATCAATTTCTACTTTCTTTTCATTTGAAAATTTTCCTTTATTTGGTGTAATTGCTGTTAAAACCTTTTTAAGATCTTCGTAAACAACTGGCAAAATATTTCTAGCCACAGCTTCCTGCTCTGTTGTGTTAATAAAATTTGTGTAAATTGAAATTACTTTTAAATATTCTCCGCCTCTATATAAATTCTCAATATGTTCAGAAACTCTTTTCATTTCCACCTGCGCATTTCTTTCTGATATATCATTAAAATACTTATCCACATGATAACCTTCTTTACTGACAAAATCATAGCCTTTTTTTCCAACACAAACAAAAGAAACTTTATTTTTTAATATTTTATTTTCAGTCAAAATAGTGTCTATTTTTTTGAATAGGAGATTGTTCATTCCTCCTGTTAGTCCTTTATTTGGTGAAACCAATAAAATGATAGTTTTGCCTTTCTCTGGCATTGCAAAAGAAAATATATCATCAACATTTCCACTTACGATTTTTGAAATTCTTTTTAAAATAGAAAACACCAATAAAGTATATTTTTTTCCATGCATAGCTTTCCTTTGAGCTGTTCTCATTTTAATAGCGGAAATAGACTCCATTGCCTTAGTAACTTTTGAAGTTTTTTTTACCCCTACCATTTTTTCTTGAATTTTTTTAAGTGATGCCATAATGTTATTTTGTTTGATAAAAATAAGTTGTTATTGATTCATTAATAACCATAAAATCTGCAGGAATGGGCAATGGCCTGCTATTTCTTAATTGTATAAAAATAGTTGGAGTTCCGTCTACTCCTGCAGATATCCCCTCATCTAAAGATGCATAGATTCTATCTGAAATTTTTGTATCTGCGAGGCATTCTTTGAAACTTGCCCTGTCTATTCCCAAATAATGTGCAATCTCTGGTAGTCGTTTTAAATCAAAATTACCATCTGATTTTGTTTCTGAAAACATCACTGTTTTATAATCAAAAAACTTTTCTCTTCCAGCTAATTCTCCAGCACATTCCACCGCTACTGCTTGTTTAAATGCAGTAATTGGCATATGTCTAAAAACAAACGCTACTTTACCGTCTTCTAAATATTTATCTTGAAGTTTTTTTGAAACGTTCTCATGATATACTTTACAAAATGGACATTCAAAATCTGAATATTCAATGATAAATACTTCAGCATCCAAATTACCTAAAATATTATCTGTATTAATATTCACTCTTTTTGCTGTTTGGGGAAGATTATTATTATTTAAAAAACCTTCCTCTGTGTTTGTTTTATTATTTCCTGTAAAAAAAACACCTAAACCTATAGCTATTCCAGCAATTAAAATTGAAACTGGGATTAACATTTTTTCATTCATA
>CAZDWR010000012.1:4509-9314 GCA_964509275.1 uncultured Candidatus Saccharibacteria bacterium | reverse complement strand
TCTGTGTCATTGCGTCTGTGTCATTCCAGAAGCGAAGCTATCTGGAATCCAGGTTTAAAGTCAGGAATATCCAAATTAAATATTATGAAGTTTAATAAAACCAACATAAAACCTGGATTCCGGGTAACTGCGTTCCCGGAATGACACAGACACAAAGGAATGACACAGACAAAAACAGTATTGTTTTTAAGATTTGATTGTTCCTGGTCCAGAGTTTAATCCAAGAACAAAATAAAAATATATAATTTTTTATGATATAATTTTTTTATGAGTACAGAAAAAATGTATCTGAAATTTGAAAATAAAGAAGATAAAATTTTGGAAAAATTAGAAAGTTTAGTAAAAAGAGATCAAGATTTTCTTAATCAAGTAAATGAAGAGCTTAAATATAATTGAGATGAAAAAAAAGTAGAAGAATATCAATCTAAATTTGAAAAAATTTGTTTGGAAAATTTAACAGAATTAAAAAAAATAATTTCAGAAAAAGGGTGGAATGTAATTTTTAAAGAAGACCTTGTTTTTAATAGTGCTTGGCTGATTGCTCAGCATGCAACTATGGATATAGCATGACAAAAGGAATTTTTAAGTAAGTTAAAAGAAAATTTAAATAAATTAAAAAATATTAAAGAAGCAAATTCAAAGTTAGCTCTTTTGGAAGATAGAATATTGATTGAGTTGGGGGAGCCACAAGAATACGGTACACAATTAAAAAGAGACATTAAAACCGGTGAATCTAGTTTATATACAATTAGAGATGTTAATTTAGACAATAATGACAGTTTAAGAGAATTAGATTTTAGAAGAAACAAAGTTTTTCTAGAGCCACTTGAAGAATATTTAAAAAAATTTAAAGCTAAGGTTTAAAAAGAAAAAAAGACTATCATTTAATCTCTTTTTTATTTTTCAATTTTAAATATTTATTTGTTTTTGAAAAAGTTTTTGAGCCGAAAAAACCTCGATGAGCAGAAAATGGGGACGGGTGAGCTGATTTTAAAATTAAGTGAGTTTTTTTATTTTTAATAAATTTTTCAATTTCCTGAGCATTTTTCCCTCATAAAATAAAAACAATATTTTCTTTTTCAAAAGAAATTTTTTCAATTACAGAGGAGGTAAAATTTTCTCAACCTTTTTTTCAGTGAGAACCTGGTTTATGAGCTTCAACAGTTAAAACTTGATTTAAAAGTAAAATTCCCTGTTCAGCTCAATTTTCTAAATCTGCATTTTTAAAATCTTTTTTAATTTTCAGATCAGATTCAATTTCTTTGTAAATATTTTTTATAGACGGTGGGATTTTATTTCCAGTTTTTACAGAAAAAGAAAGCCCGTAAGCAATATTTGGTGTATGATATGGGTCTTGCCCTATAATTATAACTTTTAAATTTTTTAAATCAGTTTTATTAAAAGCATTAAAAATATTTTTTTGATTAGGAAAAATTTCCTTTTGAGAATATTCTTTTTCTAAGAAATCTGAAAGTTTTAAAAAATTTTCAGATTCTAATTCTTTTTTTAAAAAACTTTTTCATTTTTTATTGATATTTATTTGCATAGCTTTTCAGTTTAAGATTATTTTATTGTATCACTCGTGATAAAATAACACTATGAATTTAAATAAAGAATATATTGGTTTTTTTGATTCAGGAATTGGAGGATTGTCAGTCGTAAAAGAAGTTAGAAAGAAAAGTCCAAATTTAGATATTATTTATTTTGGAGATAATTTAAATAATCCTTACGGTCAAAAAAATCAAAATGACGTTATAAAATTAACAAAAAAAGCTTTTATTTTATTGAAAGAAAAAAAATGTCAAAAGATAGTTACAGCCTGTAATTCTGTTTCTGCAGTTGTGAGTAATAATTTAATTAAAAAGATTGGAATGTTGCCAAATGATTTTATAGAAATGTCGGGGGCAACTATAGACCACTGTTTAAAAAATAAATTTGACAATATTCTAATCTTATCTACAGAGCTCACAAAAAAGTCTTTATTATATACAGAAAAATTTTTAAAAAATAAAATCATTATTAAAGAAGTAGCTATAAATGGATTGGTAGAATTAATAGAAAATGAGGCAAGTGAAAAAGAAAAAGAAAATATTATTAAAGAATCTTTAAAAAATGTAGATTTACAAAAATATCAAAATATTATTTTGGCTTGTACACACTTTCCATTAGAGAATTATATTTTTAAAAAGATTTTTTTGGAGAGCGGTGTGATTAATCCTAATTTTTTGAATCCAGCAGTTTTTGTTGCAGATAAGGTTTTTGAAAAATTCGGTAATAAAGGAAGTGGCGATATTAAATTAATTTTTTCAAAAAATTCAATAAAAACTGAAAATTTAGCCAGAAAGATATTAAATTAATTCTAATGACTCTTCTTTAGATTTTTTTATTAGCAAACGAAACGAGCGTCGGAAAAAGAAATGAAGTGTAACGGAATTTCTTTTTCTGACCGAGTGAGTGAAGCTAATATAGGATCAATACCTATTTCGAGCTTGCGAGAAATGCCGATACGAGTGTGTAGCACACCTTATCCAAATTCTGAGTCTGCGTAAGAATTTGGCTTGAGCTTGCTCCGAAAAAGAATGAGTTTACGAGTAATTTTAATACCTCGTCATCTTGCTGTGAGGATCCTTTATTTTTTCTCAAGCTTTAAATTACCATTCACTTTTTTTGGGTTTTTTTTGTAGGAATTGTTTTTAAAATTATAATATCCAGCTACGGCAATCATTAAGGCGTTGTCGCCAGTGTATTTTTTATTTGGGAGAAAGACGGAAATTTTTTGTGGAGCGACGCCGAAGGCGTCGCTCATCTTTTCAAATTTTTTAAAATCTGTTCGTAAGCGATTATTGGCTGAAACACCTCCAGCAATAATTAAAGATTTTGCTTCATATTTTAAAATAGCTTTTTTGGTTTTTTTAGTTAAAACTTCAGAGACTGCATTTTCAAATTCAGCTGAGAGTTCTTTTTTAAAATTTTTAGTAATTTTTTTTTGAGATTTTACCAAATATAAAACTGCTGTTTTTAATCCAGAAAAGGAAAAATCAAAATTGTTTTTATTTAACATTGGTCGGGGAAGCGAAAGAGTTTGATTTTTTCTATTTCATATATTTAATTGAATACTTGAATAGTTTTTTGTTTCCTGTTTTTTATTTTTTTCAAATTCTTCAGCAAGTTTTGAAATTTCAGGTCCTCCAGGGTAAGAAATTCCTAAAAGACGAGCCGACTTGTCGTAAGCCTCACCAACAGCATCATCTAAAGTAGATCCAATTATTTTATAATGTCCTTCTTTTTTTGATAAAACTAATTCACTATGTCCACCAGAAATAAGCAGAGAGATGACAGGGAATTTTGGCTGTAAAATTTTAAAATTTTTTTTATTTTTTTCTAAAATAAGCGAGGAAAAAATATGTCCTTCCATATGATTTACTGGAATTAATTTTATATTCCAAATTTTAGCTAAAGCCCTAGCAATATTAAAGCCAGTTCAAAGTGCGATTTCTAGTCCAGGTCCGTAAGTTACAGCAAGAGCATCTATTTTGGGTTTTTTGTATTCTTGTAAAAGATCAATAATATTTTTTAAGTTATATTCGTCACGGTCTAAAATTTTTTCTATTTTTTTTATAGAAGCCCGGCTTCTATATTTTCTTTTTTCTAAAAGTTTGGCTGTTTTTAAAGAAGCTAAAAGTAAGGGAAAAATATTATTAATGTGTTCTCTTTTTGCCACCGCTGGAAAAACCCCACCATATTGTTTATGGATTTCAATTTGACTTAAAACAGAATCAGATAAAAGAGTAAATTTTTTTTTTGATTTAAAATCTACAATAGAGATCGCAGTTTCATCACAGGATGTTTCAATAGATAAAATTTTCATTAAATAATATTAACATTTTTATTTTACTCAGGCTATGTTAATATATTGAATATGAGAGTATAATTCAGTTGTATTAAATCAGCTCTCGCTTCGATAAAATTATATTATGAAACTAACGATAGCAAAAATTGACCAAACCATTTTTGAAGGTGAATTTGAATCACTTATAGTTCCCGGGGAAATTGGAGAAATGGAAATTATGCCAGGGCACACCGCTTTACTTTCTGCATTAAAAAAAGGTAAAATAACTTATGTATCAAATGGTCATAAAGAAGAATTTGAAATTGAAAAAGGTTTTGTGGAAGTAAACAATAATGAAGTTATTGTTGTTTTATAAATATAAATATAAATAATAAAAATAAAATGTTTGGAATAAAAGATAAAGTAAAAAATATAAAAGATAAAGTTAAGGGAAAAGCTATGGAAAAAATGATGGAGAAACAAATGGCTAAGTTACCCGAAGATCAAAAGATGGCCATGACAGCCATGCTTGAAAAAAATCCAGACTTTTTTAAAGAAATAGGAGAAGAAATTGAATTAGAAATAAAAAGCGGTAAAAGCCAAATGTCAGCTTCTATGAAGGTTATGAGGAAACATCAAACCAAAATACAACAAATGATGATGGAGTCAATGGGAGGAAATCCAAGACAAAATAATAGGAATTTGCATTAGGGATTATTTTGGTGTTTCTGGATTTAGGGTATTGCCAAGAAAAAAGGAATGACACGGACACAGAAGTCATTGTGTCATTCCGGAATGGAATTTTGTTTGTGTCATTGGCATTTGTGTCATTCCTTTGTGGCTGTGTCATTCCGGGAACGAAGTTACCCGGAATCCAGGATTAAAGTTGTTAAACATTAAATTTTTAAAAAATTATTTTTAAAAAATATTTTATTGAATTTAATCGCCTGGTGTTTTAAAACCTGGATTCCAGATA
>CAZDWR010000012.1:0-4409 GCA_964509275.1 uncultured Candidatus Saccharibacteria bacterium | reverse complement strand
AATGAACAGAGACACAAGATATTATACATCGGACATTACAATGATTGCAAAAAAAATAAAACAACTTTTTTAAACTCCTAATCTTTGTTTATTCTTTTTGCCACATCTTCTCCAGCAACATAACCACTTGTTCAACACAATTGTAAAGAATACCCACCCGATGGTCGATTTATATCTAAAATATCACCCAATAAATATAAATTAGAATATTTTTTAGAAGTCATATTTGAAAAATTAACTTCTTCTAGGGATATTCCTCCGTCTGTGATAACTGCCTTGTCCATTCCCAAAGTTCCAGTTATTTTCATATCTAAATTTTTTATTTTTTTTACAATTAATTTTCTTTCCTCTTTTGAAACGTCATTTATAGTTTTTAAGCCTAGAGAATCTGGAAAATATTCAAGAATAGCTGAAGAAAGTTTATTTTGTAACAATTCAGGTAAAACATTTTTTAATTTTTTATTTTTATTTTTTTCAAAAAGTCTTCATAATTTTCTATCTAAATCAGGCTCTTCTGTGTCAGGAAATAAATCTATTGAGGCAATTAAAGGTCCATTTTTAAGTAGCTCTTTTGCCTGATAAGAAGAATTTAAAATAGTTGGAGCAGAAAGACCAAAGTGAGTAAATAATATTTTTCCTTTTTTTGAAAACTGAACTTTATTATTTTGAATAAAAGATATCTTACAAAAAGTTCATGATGTTCCAGAAATTTTTTGTAAAATGTGACTATCGGTAGTAAGAGGAATAATATTTGGATCAGGATTTTTTATAGAATGTCCAAGCTTTTTAAGAAATTTAAAACCGTTTCCAGTGGAACCTGTTTTTGGAGCTGCCATTCCTCCTGTTGCTATAGCAAAATTTTTAGCAAATATTTCTCGACCAGATTTAAGTTTTATATAAGAAATAGTGTCTAAGATTTTTGTATCAGGAAAATCTTTGTGAGATTTTTTTATTAAAACTACTTCAGAATTTAACAGAATGGATATTTTAAATTTTTTTAAAAGTTTTTCTAAAGTTATAAAAACATCAGAAGCTTTTTGACTTTTTGGAAAAGCTCTTTTTCTAGCTTCTATTGTTAATTGTAATCCAGCTTTTTCAAAAAAAGAAAAAGTATTCATTGCAGAGAATTTTGAAAAAGGTGAGTATAGAAATTTTTTAGCTTTTGGAAAATTTTCTAAAAATTTTTTATTGTCTCACTCGGCGTTGGTAATGTTACATCTTCCACCACCAGTGATGCGAAGTTTTTTTCCTAAAGACGAGTTTTTTTCAACAATTAAAACTTTAGCTCCTTTTTTTGCAGCAATAATAGCCATCATCATTCCTGATGGTCCGCCGCCAATAACTACCAAATCATATTCTTCTTTTGAATTACTTTTTTTCATTTTGTGTATTTTAGCACAATTTGGTATAATTATGTTGTTATAAATTAAATAGAAGTATATATTTTTGTCGTTCACTCGGTTAAAATATTTTAAAGAGAACAATGGAATTAAAATATTTCAACTCTCGCTTCACTAAAAAATAAATAAATAAATATGTGAATTATATTAGGATTAATATTTGTGATTGTTTTAACTATTAAACAAGTTGAGCAATACGAAAGGGGAGTGATGTTTACTTTGGGAAAATTTACAGGAGTTAAAGAACCTGGATGAAGAATGGTAGTACCTATTTTTCAGAGATTACACAAGGTAGATATTAGAGTAAAAACAGTTGATGTTCCAAATCAAGAAGTTATTACTAAAGATAACATACCAGTTATCATAAATGCTGTAGTTTATTATGAAGTAGTTGATTCTGAAAAAGCAATTTTAAAGGTGGAAAATTTCTTTTATGCTATTGCACAATTGGCCCAAACAACAATGAGAAATACAATTGGAGAAAGAACATTGGATCAGATTTTACAACAACGAGCTGAAATTGCTGAAAAAATCAAATCTGAATTAGATGAAGCTACTAATGTTTGAGGAATTAAAGTTTCTAGGCTAGAATTAAAAGATGTCATTATCCCAGATGATTTAAAAAGAATTATTTCGAAAGAAGCTGAAGCTGAAAGAGAAAAAAGAGCTGTTATTATTAAAGCTCAAGGAGACAAAGAAGCTTCAAATAATTTAGCACTTGCAGCACAACGCTTGCAAGAAGTTCCTGGTGCAATGCATTTGAGAACACTTCAAGCCATTAATGACTTATCTTCAAATCAATCAAACACTACTATCTGAATGGTACCAACAGAAGTACTAAAGGCAATCGAAGGATTTGGAAAAAAAGGTTAAGAAATATTAAGAAAAAATAAATTATAAATAATAAAATGCCTTGATTTGGCATTTTATTTTTTGTCCTTTCAGCAGGAATTTTTGAACTTGTGAAAAATGCCTATTTGTGGCGAATGCCACCGCAGATTCCTGATGAAAGGACAAATAAAAAAATGCCTTGATTTGGCATTTTATTTTTTGTCCTTTCAGCAGGAATCGAACCTACATCCCATCTTCCGCAAAGATATGTTCTATCCATTGAACTATGAAAGGATTTTGTAATCATAACACATAGTAATTTTTATATAAAAGTAATAGATATATTGTAACCTGAAACCGAGAGTTGTTTTTGAATTATTTTTATAAAATAGTGTAATTGTTATATTTGTAGTTCTAATTAAAATAAAAATCTCCCATTATGCTGGGAGAATTTCATCACTTCTTAATTTATTTGCACCTTTACTTTTCTGTCTTTATCTATTTTTGGTAGCCTTATGGTTAATGTTCCGTTTTTGACAGATGCTTTAATAGATTCTATGTCTATTTCTTTTGGAAGTAATATTTTTTTTTTAAATCTACCTCAGGATAATTCTTTTTGAAAATATTGATCTTGATCTTTTTCTTCTATTTCAAATCTTTCTCCAGAAATTGTAACTACATCTCTAGAAATATCTATATCAATTCCTTTCGGATCAACAGAGGGCACAAATGTTTTTATGTAAAGATTATCATCATCTTCAAAAGCATCTATTGCCAAAGAAATTTCATCAGAAAAATCCATCATATCATCAAGATCATAATCTATATTTGATTCAAAATTATTTTCATTATTTAGGTCTTCTTCGGGTTCATTTCCTCCTGTAAGTTTTGATAAAAATCCAGCCATTATATTTTTTATTAGAATATAATTTAAAAAATTATATTAAAATAATTCTAACAAAAAAAAATACTTTTTACCAACAAATAATATTATTAAGGTGGAGAAGTTATCAAACCTCTCTCGAGACTAATTTCACCGAAACTTCCAAAATTTAGAAAAAATGAATTTTATTCAAAAAACCTTGTCCCGACAAAGCTTTTCTCATAAAACCCATTTTTATCTAAATTTTGAAAATATCGATTTTGTTAGTTTCGAGATAGGTCTAATGATTTTTTTATTAAAAAAATTGATATAATGAACTCTATATGAAAAAAAACATCTACCTGTTTATAGATTATATTTTAAATATATTTTCAAAAATATATAGAATTATCTGAAAATTATTTTTATCGTTTACTTTACTTATTTTTTTAATAATTTTATTTGCTAATTTGATAGTTATCTTTTCTTCTCAGGGCAAAATTTATTATAATGTAGAAAACGTTCCTGATAAAAAAGTTGCTCTTGTTTTAGGAACGTCTAAATATGTGGCAGGAAATATAGGATTGGTAAATCTTTTTTATAAAAAAAGACTAGACGCTGCAAATGAATTATTTGATTCTGGAAATATAGAATATTTAATATTATCTGGAACTAGAGATGGTATTTATTATAATGAACCAGAAACCATGAAAGCTGATTTAATGAAAATGGGAATACCTGAAGATAAAATATATCTTGATTATTCAGGCTTTAGAACTTTTGATTCACTTATGCGTGCTAGAGATGTTTTTTTACAGAAAGATATTGTTATAGTTTCTCAAAAATTTCACTTACAAAGAGCATTGTTGATAGCAAAAAATTTCGATATGACAGCAGTGGGATATGTGGCAAAAAATCCACCATTTTGGTTGGCACTACCCGTTTACGTCAGAGAATCCCTTTCTAGAGTAAAATTATTTTTTGATATCTTTATCAGAAATGAATCTAAGATTTATGAGGAACGAATAATTATAGGAGCTCCCAGTTTTGATGATTAATAAAAAATTTAAAAAATTATTTAAAAATGTTATAATTGATTTGAAGTGAGAGTCTGTCTAAACTTGAGTGAAACGAAAGTTTAAGACTGACCGAATGAAAATCAATTACATATACCTCTATAATTTGTTTATATATACATATATTAACTTCATCACACTCGGCTTGTTAAACACGAGAGTACAACTGAGTCGTGTTTAACCAGCTCTCGTTTCAACAAAATTATAGAAGTATATATAATTTAGTTTCACTCGGTGTGT
>CAZDWR010000011.1:0-9362 GCA_964509275.1 uncultured Candidatus Saccharibacteria bacterium | reverse complement strand
GAGACTTTTTTACCACTTTTTAATTCTAAATCTTTTCTTGCCTTACCAGCGACAGCCCCACCTTCTCGTGCTGCAATTTTATTTTCACTCAAACCCTCCGTGTCTTTGTTTTTTGCAATTTCAGTTGTGGATGCTTCTCCAAGCATTGTAAAAATCAACTCTAAGTCATTCATATGGTCTCGCAAGTTTTCTCGTTTGAGTTTTTTTAATTTCTTATAATCACTCGGTGTCATACCGAAAGTGGCTTTTGAAATTTCAGCAGTCAAAATCGCATATTCCTGACCTTCTTTTACTCCATGCTTTTTCCACTCATCTGTTAGAGTTTCGCGCACTTCAATTCCACGCATTCGTTTTTCAATCCAGGTAGTTGAATATCCTTTTGCTTTATAAATCTCCCTTGTTCTTTTTGTTGCAAGTTCTGGATCTTCAATTTCTTGCACTCGCTCATAACCAATTTTTGCAAGCCACCGTTTAAATGGTTCGGCTTTTGGTGACGGAATTGATTGAATTATACGGAAAATTGTTTCTGTATTCGCACAATCAGTAAGGTATTTTTTACCGTCTTTAGCTAATATCTTCAGTTGTCCGATATTTTCGGACACCTCAGGATAACCCTCTTTCTCAAGTCTCTTTTTCAAATCATTCCAATATTTTCTTGGTCTTTCCGTACCTGTAAGTGCCTCAATAATATCAATAATTGAAAACCACCACTCATTCTTATGCAATGTTTTACGAATTTCTTTCTTGCGAAAAAATGCTATTTTTGTTGTTGTGATTTCTTTTGTCATTAATTTAATAATAAATTATTCTTTGAGTGAATCTACTACTTGATTTATATTGTACCGCATAAGCTCAAGATAACTTTGTCTCTCACCAATTCCTCCTAGAGGATCAATTAGAGCAATGCCCAGACCATGGTCTTGAGTAAAGGCAATAATAGCGCTTGAAGAAAATTGTTCTGCTATGAAGAAGGTGCCGACATTGTACTTTTCTGCTTTTTTAGATAATTCTGCCAAGTACCTTGGAGTTGGATTTTTTGCATTTCCAGACTTAAATGACCCAACAATATTTAGCCCTAAATCACCTGCAAAATATTCCCATGCACCGTGAGAAGTGATGATATTTTTATTATCAAGTGTTTTTATCTTACTTTTTGCATCAGTCCGCAAGGCTTGTAATTCTTTTATATATACCTCTGCTCGCTCTAAAAATAAACTTGCATTTACCTCATCTAGCCTTGCTAATTCTTGCGCTATATTTAGAGTGATTTGCTCGGCATTTGTAAGTGAAAGCCAGTAATGCGGGTCAACTGGTCCGTGGTCATGTCCGTGTCCGTGGTCATCTTTATGATTATGGTCAGATTTATATTCTTTAGTTGGCTGTAAATCAATATTGTTATCAATAATAATTACAGGAATATCTAAAGCCTCTGCTAAATTATGAGACCAATTGTCCAGTCCATGACCGATTGCAAATAGTGCTTGGGAACCGGACATCTCTTTTAAAACACTTGGTTGCGGATCAAAAAAATGCGGTGATGCACCGGGTGGCAAAAGAAGAACTACTTCAAATTCATCTCCTGCAATTACTCTTGTGATATCGTAAAGAGGAAAAATGGTTGCGGCGACTTTATTTATTTGCTTTGTTTCTTTTTCTAGATTATCTGTGTTATTACCAATAACAAAAGCAAATCCAGTAATAGTAACTATTACGACGATACCTATGATTATTTTTTTCATATTATTTTATTATTATTTATATTAATTTCTTTCAATACAACTGCCCACCCCGTCACAATCAGAAGTACAGATCATATTACCCTCTTCATCAGGCTCGCCACAAACACTTGAAATACATCTTGCAACACAAGAGCTTGGACAATTTGAAAAAGTGTAGTTTATGCAAATTTTCTCAGCTTGTGTGGGATTATCTTTTGTTGGGACAAAATCTTCTTTTGGTGTATACCCTGGACATTCTGCAAACTCACAATTTGGACCAGTTCTGCCAACAATAGTTCCATCAGGACAGCCTTTTGCATCATCTGTGCAGATAACTACAGGATTTCCATCAACATCAAATCCATCTATATTAGATAAGACATTAAATTTGAACATTCCAAGTAGTGCAATTAATAAAATTAAAGCACCGATTCCCACTAAGATTCCTAAAATTATTTTTTTCATATTATTTTTATTTTATTAAAAGTGTTCGGTTAAACTATTGAATGAAACTTATAATCATTATACTAATCTTTCTCTTTTAACCCAAATGTTTTCAGGTTTCATTTTCCCAATAAAATATTGTAAATTTTTTGTTATATATTTCGATTGTGTTTGTGTTATTCCAAAAGATTGCTGTTTGGAATCTAGGTTTTAAAACACCAAGTGAGTAAGTTTAATAGAATATTTTGTAAGAAGAATTTTGTGAAAAATTATTTTCTGGATAACACAAATCCTGGATTCCAGATAGCTTTGCTTCTGGAATGACACAGACGCAAAGGAATGACGCAGACACAGACACAGACGCACGACACATTTCCAAGAGGTCTGACTTAAATAGAGCAATGACAAATAAAAAAATTCTCCACGCTGCTCAAAAATTATTCCATACAACTATTTTATATTTATAATTTTTTACTCTGTGCGATAACTGTAATATTGAAAAATTTCGTTTCTTTAATTTCTAAAATATCAAAAAACTTTGAAAATAGTTTTTCAACCTCATTTTTTGAATACAAGCACACTTGGTTTTTTATTTTAAATCTTTCTTGTAAATTTTTATCAATATAAAAAAATCTTTTTTCTATATTTACATTTATACCTTTGTAATTTTTAGCTAAACCTGTTTTTATTCCAGAAATTGAAAAATAAATCTTTCCTTTTTTATTCATTTTTTTACTTAATATTTTTAAAAGTTTTTCTGCGTCAGAATATTCTAAATAATGTAAAAATCTTCCCGAATAAACTAGAGAAATATCATCTTGAAAATCTTTATAATTCATTTTTGAAATATCTCTCTTTTCTATAAAAATATTATTTAAAGAAAAAAGTTTTTTTACTATTAAAATTTTTCAAAATGATAATTTTTCAAAATGTTTATCAATTGTAAAAATTTTCTTTCCTAAAAAAGCAAGTACCAGTGAAAAATAAGCTTGCCCAGAACCTAAATCATAAATTAAATCATCTTTTTTAAAATTTATTGAATCCATTAACACCTGTTTTTCAAAACTTGAGAATCTTCTTGAGATTATATCTATTCCTGTTTTTCTTTTTTTGAACATTATTTAAATTTTTTAAATTCTTTTAAAAATTGATCATTTCTATCATATTCATTTTTAAAAATACCAAAAGAAGCTGCTCCTGGCGAAAGAATTATCACATCATTTTTTTTTGCTTTTTCAACCAATTTTAAAAATGCTTCTTTCATAGAACTTACTATCTGATAATTTTTAAAAGATTTTTTAAAAAGTGGGATTATTTTTTCTGTTCCAGTTCCAGAAAATAAAACTGTATCTTTACAATATTTCTGAATACTTTTTGATAAAAATAAAAATTTAAAATCTTTATCTGAACCTCCAGCAATTAAATATATATTACTATTTTTATATTTTTCTGATAAAGCTTTTAAAGAAAACTCTGTTGAGATTGGATTTGTGGCATTGTTATCATTATAAAAATTAATTCCTTTTTTCTGCCCTAAATATTGAAATCTTCCTTCTTCTGCTGTAAAAGTTTCCATAGTTTTTTTCTGAACTTTTTTTGAAATTTTTAAAATATCTGCTAAAGATAAAACCTGAGTTAAATTTCTTTCATTATGTAAACCAAAAATTGTGTAATTTCATTTTGGTAATTTTTTTATTGAAGTTATTATTTTTTTTGATGAAATCTTTTTGGAAAAATATTTTAAAATTTCTTTATTAACTTGATTATTTAAAATTAAAAAATCTGACTTTTTTTGAAATTTAAAAATGAAAGCTTTATCATTAAAATACTTTTTCATTGAATGATAATAATTTTGATGATCGTTAAAAAAGTTTGTAAAAATAGAATACCGTGGTGAAATTTTCAAATTACCAAATCCTTGTAAAATCCAAGAATCTAATTCCGCAAGAAGAAAATTTCCTTCGGAAATTTTCTTCAAAATTGGTAAATTAGCCGCGGACCTAATATTTCCTCCTACAAAAACTTTGTCTCCATTTGTTTCTAATAAATGTTTAATCAAAGCTGTGACCGTTGATTTACCTTTGGTTCCTGTAATTCCTATTGTTTTTATATTTGCTTTTTCTTGTTCTAAAATTCAAAAAACTAAAGCTATAGATTTGGTAACTATTTTTGAATGTTTTTTAGCACTTAAAATGTATTTATTATCTAAAGAAACTCCGTTAGCATAAATAACAATATCGCGGTTTTTAAAATCTGATATTTTTTGTTTGCCTAAAGTGTAAGAAACTTTTGGATTGTTTTTCTGATATTTTTTTAAAGCTTTTTTTACTTTTAAAAGTTCTTTGCTCAATTCTTTTTCTGATGATAAATCTGTAATTATTAAATCAGCTCCATATTTAATTAAAAACTCAGCTTCAATTACTCCACGACCAAGTCCACCAAGCCCCATCAAAGTAATTTTTTTGCCTTTAAAATATTTCTCAAAATTTATTTTATTATTCATAACTTATTTTTTTACAGAAAATTCTAATCTTTTCAGTGTTTCATTTTTCCCAATTATTTCAGCAATAGTAAAAGGGTCAGGACTTTGATCCGCCCCTGACAATGAAACACGCATTGGATGCAAAGCTTTCCCTCTGCCAACTTCCCCTGTTCAGTCTCATAAAATATTTTTAATATTTTTTGAGGTTCAATCATTTTCTAAAATATCTGAAATTTTATTTATTATTTCTAATAAATATTTTTGAGAATCTTTCAGGCTTCCATCTTTAAAAATAAGTTTATGGCTAGAAATATCTGGCTTAGAAAAGTAATAATCAAAATCCCCTTTTTTTTCCATTTCAATCAACTCCCCAAAGTTTGATATTTTTTCTTTTATTATTTTTTTAATAATTTTATTTTTCTTATCAATATTCTGGTTAAATTTTTCAGCCATTTCTAAGCTTAGAAATTCTAAAACTTTGGAAGAATAATTATCAAAATTCATTTTTAACATTCAAACTTTATTAATATCTTTAAGTTTTTTGTAATCAAATTTAGAGGGTGATTTTGAAACATCTTTAATTCTAAAAATATCTACAAGTTCATTAATTGAAAAAATCTCCTGTTCACTTCCCCTCTTTGGATGCCAACCCAGAAGAGCTAAATAATTTATAACTCCTTCTGCTAAATAACCGTCTTTTTTAAATTCCTGTCAAGTAACTGCTCCATGTCTTTTTCCTAACTTCTTTTTATCTTCTCCAATAATTAAAGGTAAATGAGCATAATTTGGAATAATTCCACCCAAAGCTTCAATTAATAAAATTTGTCTAGGGGTAGATGTTATATGATCTTCTCCTCGAATAACATCTGTAATTCCCATATCAATATCATCAACTACCACTGTTAAATGATAAAGGGGATTTGTTTTAGAACGAGCAATAACAAAATCTCCAAAATCGCTTGTATCAATAGAAATATCTCCTCTAATTAAATCTGTGAAAGTTATTTTTTTATTTGGATTTTTAAAACGAATAACTTTTTCTCCAGAACCATCTTCAGATTCTTCAGACTCATAAGCATTTTTGTTTTCAATCAAAGTTTCGATAGCTTTTAAATAAAACTCTGTTCTTTCAGATTGACGAAAAGGTCCTTTATCATATTCAATTCCTAAATCGTTAAGAGATTCTAAAAGATAATTTTCATATTTTTTTTCAGACCTTTCTTTGTCTGTATCTTCAAATCGTAAAATTGCTTCTCCATTATTTTTTTTTTTTACTAAATAGGAAAATAAAAAAGAGCGTATATTCCCAATATGTGCTATTCCTGTTGGGCTTGGCGGATAACGAACTACTACTTTTTTTTCTTTTTCCATACTTATTATATATTTCTATATATTAACATAAATAAATTTTTCTATCTGTTATTTTATTAGGTTAAGCTCTGGTTTGTGTTTATGTTTGTGTCATTCCAGAAGCGAAGCTATCTGGAATCCAGGCTTTGAGAGAAAGAACCTAGAATACCCGATGAGGGGCTCGGGCACAAGATTTAATAAAGTATTTTATAAGAAAAATTTTGTTGAAGATTATTCTCTGGACAACATAAGTCCTGGATTCCAGATAACTTCGTTTCTGGAATGACACAGACACAAAGGAAAACAAAAAATTCATAATATTTTGTTAAAAAGATAAAAAACTTCCAGGCTCAAAATTTAATCTAAGACAAGGCTTTTCCAATACCTTTTATTATGATACTCTTTAGTTTAATAAGTTGGTTATTACCGGCCTTGATTGATGTTGATTATAGTTTTTTCACACACTCTAAAATATGCATTAATAAAGTTGAGTAGTTGAGAATTTCATTGGAATAAAACCAGTACGCACTTTGTGAAGATATAAATATATTCGACAAGAAATTGTTGCGACTGAAAAGAACAGGCGCAACAATATTTATTCTTTTGAAAGTCCCTGGTGGGTAACAGTAACTTTTTTAAGCAGATAAATATGAACACATTTAAACAAAAACTCAAGTACTCTTTTGAACTATTTATGAACAAAGGAGGTACCTCTATTTTCGCGAGCCTGCTCGTGATATTTTTAGTATTATTCATTTTTATAGCACTAGTAAGAATTACTATAGTGTTATTTTTTGGTTACTCAGATTTTGCATATAATACTGTGGACTCTCTTTGAGATCATGCATGGTACACATTTTTACAAATGACTGATCCTGGAAATATGTTTCAAGATTCAATGCAAGGAACTGGTTTAATAAAAATTAGCACAGTATTGGCTGGATTCGCTGGAGTCATTATATTCTCTGCATTAATTGCATTTATTACAACTGCATTAGAAAAAGTTCTTCATAATTTTAGAAAAGGTACTGGTGCAATATTAGAAAAAAACCATACAGTTATATTTGGATGGAACTCTAGGATTATAGGGTTGTTAGAGGAACTTATTATAGCTAACGAAAGTAACAAACAAGCAACTGTTGTTATTATGTCCGATGAAAAAAAAGAAAAAATGGACGAGTACATAGCCAGAAATATAATAAATACAAAAACACTTAGAATTATTACTACAACAGGAAGTTCTTCTAGTATTAAGCAATTTAACAGATTGAGTCTAAAGTATGCAAAATCAGTCATTATTCTTTCTACAAGCAATAATCTGGATTCAGAGTCAGAGAAGACAGAGTCTGACGTTAAAGTAATTAAATCAATACTTGCTTTAAATTCTTTTTTTCATTCTAACATTGCGATTCCTGTGGTAGTAGAAATTTTTTACAAAAAGAACAAGGCACTTATAGATATGCTCAACAACAAAAACATCATTGCAATAGATAGTTGGTCAATTATGGGTAAGATTTTAACCCAGACTTCTCTGACTAGCGGTCTGCAAATTGTATATAATGAAATATTATCTTTTAATGGAAATGAAGTATACTTTTATAAAAATTCAGAATATAATGGAGCTGTCTTTAAAGATCTGCCCTTTCACTTTGAAGATGGAATCCCCATAGGTGTCCATAACAAAAAGGGAGTAAAATTACGTCCTGATAACGATTATATATTACAGCAAGATGATGAAATTATAATTATTGCAACAGATGATTCCACTATCCATTTTTCTAAAAAGAGAAAATACACACCTCAAACACAAAAGATATCAACAAAGACACTAACGGTTAAGCCTCAAAATATTTTAATACTTGGCTGGCACGAGATTGGAAAAATATTTGTACAAGAGTTAAATCAATATTCATCCAAGGGAACCATTTTTGATATTGCCATTCATAATCCAAGCCAAGAATTTCAAAAAAACATCGCACACATAGACAAGGCACACAAAAATGTTGATATTAATATTATTGATATTAATCCGATGGTTATAGAAAACCTAGAAAATATTCATCCTTTTGATTATGACACAATACTTATTCTGGCAACTGATGTAGATGAAAAAAGTGAAGATCGAGTTGATTCAAATACAATACTTGTGCTATTAATGTTGCAAAAAATAAATTTAAAATTTAATAAAAATACAAAAATAATAACTCAATTACTAAACTCTGCAAATCAGGAACTAATGACGCAAACAAGGGTAGACGATTTTTTAATGAGTAATAAAATGACAACAATGATTTTGGCACAATTAAGTGAAAATCTTAAAATGCACTTGTTTTATGATGATATATTTCAAGAATCAGGATCGGAAATATATGTTAAGCCGGTGCATTTATATTTTAATTCTTTTCCAAAAACAGTTTCATTCACTAATATTATAGATATGGCACAGCAAAGAAATGAAATATGCCTTGGTGTATTAAAGGAATCTTATAGAAAAAAGGCTGATAGAAATTTTGGTGTCACACTCAATATTCCGAAAGACAAAGATGTAACTCTCACAAAAAATGATTTTATTATTGTATTAGCAGATGACCAAAAATAAATCAGCAGGCCTATCACAAATGTAATTTATGTAGAATTGTTCACATAAATAAAAAACCCTCAGATAATCTCTGAGAGTTTTATTTTGGCTGATTAACTTTTGTAACAATTCGCCGAGGGGCGTGTGACCAGTACCATTTAATAGCCTGAAAAAACAAAAAACTTCGATCAAGCTATTTTCAACATCTTGGAATAATCTCCTTGGGCTTTCCAGATAAATTCAGATAGACTTACATCTATCCATTTCAAGTCCGAAATTTCTGCCTTCGCAGCGATTCTGGTCAACTCTTCAATTCTTTGAAGCAGACGCAGGTCTGCTCCACCGACGTGAAGATCCATATTTTGCACAGGTAGGTCGTTAAAAAGTTCTACCTCTTTGATCGGATTTCCTTCGGCATCAATTGCTGACCGGAGTAGATCCATTTGCGAGTGAAGCTCGCTGCCGTAAAAATTAGCCACATCCTCACAAGATCCAAGAACCACACCACAGGAGCAGAGATACATAATGCAAACATCTCGCTTGTGTATATCTTTCCTAAATGTTTCAACTGATATGTCGCTCATCCGAGCTGACAACACTGTCTCGTGCAGTAGCGAGATAATTGGCGTACGGTATCTAATTTTGTCCGCGCCAATGATTGACAGAGGTACACGAACCAAATCATACTCTCCCAAAACACCAAAATCACGATTTTGCCATAGTTCGTACATGGCCGTAAACATTGGTAAAATTGGTAGATGTGGGACAAGGTGTTTTGTCCACGCCCTAA
>CAZDWR010000010.1:0-9381 GCA_964509275.1 uncultured Candidatus Saccharibacteria bacterium | reverse complement strand
TCTTCTTACAAAATATTTCACTAAATTTATTCGCTCTGTTTCTCAAAACCTGGATCCAGCACCACTTTTTTAATACAGAAATAGCGAAGCTATTTCTGTATTAAAAAAGTGGTGCTGGATGACGCAGACGCAGACGCACGGCACATTTTCAAGAGGTCGGACTTCACACAACGAGTCCCACACAACCACTTAAGAAGTCCGACCTCAGACACAAACAAAAATAACTTGTTTTTTTACAAAAAAGGATTATAATTAGTCTATTATTAATTCTATCTTGAATTTCGCTCCATTGAGCGGAATTTCTTTTTTAGAAAGAGAAAATTTGCTTATTAACAAATAGAGCAAATTTAAATAAAAATATAAAATATGTTTGATTTAAAAACAATAAATTTAGTTTTGGAAGAAATACAAGAAACAAAAGGTATTTCAAAAGATGAAATTTTAGATGCGATATCCGAATCGCTGGCTTCTGCCTATAAAAAACAATACGGAGAAAGGGGGCAAATTATTAGAGCAAAATTTAACAACAGTACGGGAGATGTAGATTATTTTAGAGTTAAAGAAGTAGTTGGAGAAGAAAATATTATTCCTGAAGAGATTGCAGATGAGATGAATAAAGAAGAATATTTAAAAGCAAAAGAAGATGGTAAAACTAGATTTATTGAAGCTAGACACATTATGGTTGAAAATGCTAAGTTGATAAAATCAGATGTTTTGATGGGTGATGAAATTATTTTTGATTTAGAAGCAAAGGCAGATTTTGGACGAGTGGCAGCAATGGCAGCAAAACAGACTATTAAACAAAAAATTAGAGAGGCAGAATCTGGATATATAAAAAAACAATTTGGTGACAAAGAAGGACAGATTGTTTCTGGAGAAGTTTTGCGAAGTGAAGGGGGAGTGATTTTTGTTGATTTGGGAAAAGCTCAAGGAATTTTATCTTACACAGAACAAATAAAATCAGAAAAATATAAAACTGGAGATAAAGTCAGGGCTTATTTAATTAAAGCTGGCGAGGGATACAGAGGTTCAATTGAACTTTTATTATCAAGAACACATCCTGAATTTTTAAAACTTTTATTTGAAGCAGAAGTCCCTGAAATAAAAGAAGGTCTTGTTGAAATAAAAAGAGTTGTTAGGGAACCAGGTCAGAGGTCTAAGATTGCCGTTGTTTCTCATGATGAAGAAATTGATCCAGTTGGAACTTTTGTCGGACAATCTGGCTCAAGAGTTATGGCGGTATCTTCAGAATTATCAGGAGAAAAAATTGATATTATAGAATGATCAGAATATCCAGAAGATTTTATTGCCGCATCTCTTTCTCCTGCTGAAATTATTGATATTAAAATAGTTAAAGAAAAAGAAGAAAATGAGAGAGGTGAAGCTGAAGTTTACGTTCCAGAAGAACAGTTTTCTTTGGCTATTGGTAGGGGTGGGCAAAATTCTCGCTTGGCGGCAAAATTAACTGGATATAAAATTGATATTAAACTTATTGGTCTTGATGGTGAAGAAATTGAAAAAGTTGAAAGAAAGCCAAGAAATGTTTTAGATGAAGATAAAAAAGAGATTAAAGATATTAAAGAAATTAAGGAAGAAAAAGAAGATTTAAAGGAAGTGTCAGAACTAGAAAAAGAAGAAGAATTAAAGGTTGAGGAAAAATAAGCAGAAAATTTTATTAAAAAAAAATGGCATTGGCCATTTTTTTTAATAAAATTTTCTGCTTATTTTTTGAAAATTACTTTATTTATTTTCAATTTCAATTTCAACTTCCTCTGTTACAGGTAGTTCTCTAGAAGGAATTTCAGGGTCAAGTTTTCTGTACAGGTGAGCATAAATTAGCAGGTGTATAGGAAGTATAATTGCAATAAAAGATATTGTTAATAATCCGCCAATAATCATTGCGAGAACAATATTTATTGTAGATAAAATTCCAGTTATTAATACAATAAGCATTAAAGGAACTAAAAGCACAGATATCATTAAAAGAATAAGAATAAATAATTTTCCTCTAGCTCCTTTTGTCATTACTCAAGATTTTTTTAGAGCAGTAATGAAATGATACCTATTTTCTATTGAAAGATAATAAGCAAACTGTAGTGCCACCACTAAATAGAATGTAATTATAAGTGTTAATATAAAAATAAATCCCAATAGTATTATTACTGCCCCCGTTATTTCATAATCTAGATTAATTAATTTGTAAACAAAAGTATTACTGGCGAAACCTATTAATACTAAGGGTAAAAATATCGCTAATATTGCAGTAATGTAAGTTAATAAGTACATAAAATAATGTTTAACAGAATCTACACCTTTAAAATTTTGTCAAAAATCAGCTTTTTTACCATCAACAATGCTTAGATAAACTCTTATTAAACCAATCATAATAAATAGTGTGGTAAAGAAAATTATTATAGAAACTGTTACCTCTGTTACTCCCATAGACATTCCAGAGCTTACTCATTCTTCACCAACTCACTTTCCTTCTTCTTGTATGCCAAATATTCCATCTATAATAAACAGAATAGCTAGTGGAATTAATGCAATAATTGCAATAAGCCAATTTTTTTTGTAATCTTTTCATGATAGAGAAAATAATTCTCTAATGCTAAATTTTTTCATAATTTTATTGAAACGAGAGCTGGTTGAACACGACTCGGCTGTGCTCTCGTGTTTAACAAGCCGAGTGAGATGAAATTATATTTTCTAATATTTTATTTATTGTTTATAACAATTAAAATTATAACATACATATAAAAAATTTATGTCATTCCAGACAGCTTCGCTTCTGAAATAACATAAACACAAATCATACATCTGTGTCTGTGTCATTCCGGGAACGAAGTTACCCGGAATCCAGGATTTGTGCTGTTTGTAATATATTTTTTTGGGATGATACAGACACAAACACAAACACGCTGTGTCATCTCGGGAACAGTTTTTTCACACGAGCTTGCGAGTGTGGGAAAAAACTAGTTACCCGTGATCCAGGATTAAAATTATTAAATATTAAATCTTTAAAAAATTATTTTTAAAAAATATTTTAATAAATTTTTATGTTCTCTGTCTGAAAACCTGGGTTCCAAATAGCAAGCTTTTGGAATGACACAGGCACAGGCACAGACGCACACATTTCCAAGAGGTCGGACTTCACGCAACGAGTTCCATAACCACTTAAGAAGTCCGACCTCTGACATAAACACAAACACATTGTGATACAATATATAATATGAAAAATAAAAAAATAAGAATAGCTATAAATGGCCTTGGAAGAATCGGAAGATTATTTTTCAAAATGGCAGAGAAAAATGAAAATTTAGAAATAGTGGCAGTAAATGATTTAGGAGATATTGAAAATATGGTTTATCTTTTGAATTATGATAGCGCACAAAAATCTCTTGTGGAAATTTTTGGTCAAAAAGCTAATTTTGAAAAAGGAAATAATGAAGAAAATTTTATTATTATAGGAAATAATAAAATCCCATTTTTCTCAGAAAAAAAACCCGAAGATTTGCCTTGATTAGATTTAGATGTTGATGTAGTAGCAGAATGTACGGGAGTATTTAATTCATTTGAAAAATCTAATGCTCATTTAGAAGCTGGAGCAAAAAGAGTAGTACTTTCTGGACCAACTAAAGATTTACAAGATACAAAATTTTCAGATGAAAAAATTGGAGCCACTATATTGATGGGGGTAAACGACCAAAAAATAAAAAATTACAATATTACTTCAAATGCTTCTTGCACTACAAATGCTGTGGGAGTAGTTTTAGATATTTTAGAAGAAAAAATAGGAATTGAATCTGCTCTTTTGAACACTATACATTCTTATACTGCAACACAGTCAATTGTTGATCAAGCAGTGAGTAAAAAAGATTTTCGTCGTGGTCGAGCGGCAGCCCAAAATATGCTTCCAACATCAACAGGCTCAGTAATTGCAGCAACTAAAGTTATAGAAAAATTATCAGGAAAATTTGATGGAATGGCAATTCGTGTACCAACAATCTCAGGTTCAATCGCAGATATTACTTTTATTTCAGATAAAAATACTAGTGCAGAAGAAATAAAACAAATTTTTAAAGATGCAGAAAAAAAAGAAAAATACAAAGGTCTTTTAAGAACAGAATCTGAACAAATTGTGTCTTCAGATATTATTGGAGATACACATGCTTCTATTATTGATTTGAACTTTATAAAAGTTCAAGGAAAATTGGTAAAAATTATTGTTTGGTATGATAATGAAGCTGGTTTTGTAAATACGTTTATGAAACATATTGAGGAAATGGGGAAATAATCTTAAAAAATATAAATGAAAATTCTAATTATAAAATCACATCCAGCAAGTTATGGTTTTACCCATAAAATTTCTGGTTTTGTAAAAGAAAAACTTGAAACTAATGGTGATGAAGTTTTTGTTATGGATTTATATGATAGTGAATGAAAACAGGATTTTTTATATTTTGAAGATTTAGGGGATTTAAATGAAAAAGAAAAAAGAAAAAAAATTCAGAAAAAAATTATTTGAGCGGATAAATTAATTTTTGTTTATCCGATGTGATGATATTCTACTCCTGCAATTTTAAAAAATTTTATAGACCAAAATTTTACTAGCAACTTTGCTTATACTTTTAAAAATAAAAAACCAAAAGGATTATTAAAAGAGAAGACAGCTTTAATTCTTACAACGGCTGACACACCATCTTTTGTAATGTTTTTTTTATCTTTTTTTATCAAAACACCATTAAGATTGCCTCTATCATTTTGTGGAATTAAAGTTTTGTCGATTAATATCTTTTCTGGAATGATAGAAAAAAAATCTGATAAAGACAGGTTAAAAATTTTAAATAAAATTAAGAAAATAGTTATTTAAAAGTTGTCCACAGGCTGGGCATAATTTTACTTGTTTTATTTTCATAAATGTCTATAATGATAATAGTTGATTTGAAGCTTGCTTCGAGTCAACTATGAAAAATCTGCGACTTGTCGCGGATTTTTCATTTGTGTCATTTTTTTGTGCCTGTGTCTGTGTCTGCGTCATTCCGGGAACGAAGTTACCCGGAATCCAGGATTGAAGTTAGGAAACGTTTAATTATTTTTAAAATTTTTTTTGCAAAATACTCTATTAAATTTATACGTTCTCTGCATCAAAACCTGGATTCCAAATAGCTTTGCTTCTGGAATGACACAGACGCAATGACGCAGACGCGCAATACAAACACATAAAAAATGTTACAAAAAAACACTATCTTCCAAAATATGTTAAAATATATTTAAATTATGACTTACAATGAAAATAATGAAATAAATAATAAAGAAACTGGCAATGGAATACCTCCTTTTTCTAATTCTGTTTCTGATAAAAAAACTAATTCAAAAAATAAAAATAATCAAGCAAAATTTAATCTTGTAGAAGAAAAACAATATCAGCAAAAATCTATTGTAAAAACTTATAGAGATTACGCGGTTAAAGCTCTTAAAGATAAACCGACATCATTGGCAAAAATGATTATTAATGAGAAGAAAAAAGAAGAATATCAATATGAATATTCCTACAAAAACAAAAAAAATATTTTTATGATTGTTTTATCTACAACACTAGTTTTTTTGGGAATTTTAGCACTTTTTTTAATTGTAATATCTTCTATAAACAAAAAAGAATCAACTGATTTGCAAAGAGCTGGTATAGTTCCGAAATCTGTATTATTTTTTAATTATAAAATAGAAAATAATCTTGATCAAATGAGTCGTTCTGATATCATAAGGCTTTTTTCAAATTCTATTAAAAATACTAATATCCCAACCGGCGATATAAAAATTTACTATTTTAGTAAAAAAAATACTATTGGGAATAATGTTCTTGCAAATTCTAGAGATTTTATAAAAGTTTTAGATACCAGAGCTCCAGCTCAGTTATTGAGAAATTTAGAAAATGAATTTAACATAGGAATAGTTTCAGTATCTAGCAAAAATATGCTTTTTATGGTGTTAAAGGTTAGAGATTTCGATGCATCATACATCGCAACTATTGGCTGAGAAAAAACAATGCTATTTGATTTAGGAGATTTATTTGGAGTTAATAAAAAATATTATGCGCAAAATTTTGTAGATTTATCTCTACACAATAAAGATGTAAGAGCTGTCCTTGACCGAGAGGGAAAAATAGTTTTTGCTTATTCATTTTTAGATTCAAACACATTGGTATTTTTTGAATCTAATTTAGGTTTTAGAAATATTATTAATTCAGTGCAGAATTATCGAAAAAAATAATTCTTCAATAAAAGCATTATGAATAATGAAAATAAATACAGAAAAGAATTTAAAAAAGGTATTGAGTTTTTAAATAAAAAACAGAGAGAAGCAGTAGAACTTATTGAAGGCCCTGTTGCCGTAGTGGCTGGTCCTGGAACTGGTAAAACTCAAATTCTAACTTTAAGGATTGCAAATATTATGGATAAAATGGGTGCAGATATGGCTGAAAATATTTTAGCACTAACTTTTACTAATGCTGGAGTTTACGCAATGAGAGATAGATTATCTGATTTTGTCGGCACTGAATTAGCATATAAAACAGGAATTTTTACTTTTCATTCTTTTGCTGAAACACAGATAAAAGAAAATCCAGAAATTTTTACTCAATTTACTTTTTCCAGACCAATTACAGATATTGAAAAAATACAAATTATTGAAAAAATTTTAAATTCCAAAGAATGAGAACATTTACAAACTTTTGCTTCTAAATTTCATTACACTAAAAAAATAATTTCTGCCATAGATAATTTAAAATCAGAAGCCGTTTCTCCTAATGATTTAGAAATTTCTATTTTATCTTTGGAAAAAAGAATTTTAGAAGAAGAAGGCGAAGACGCTTTTTATAAAGTAAATAGAGGTGATTTTAAAAAAGGCGATATAAAGAAAACAGTTTTAGACAAAATAGAAAGACAAAAAAATAAACAAGAAGATTTAGTTGAAATATATAGAGAATATCAAAATCAACTTTTAGAAAAAAGTCTTTATGATTTTTCAGACACCATATTATCTGTAGTAAAAGAAGCAGAAGAAAATAAAAATTTTAGAGAAATTATTCAAGAAAAATATTTATATATTTTGGTAGATGAACATCAAGATACTAACAGCGCACAAAACAAAATGATTGAACTTATCGGCAGTGCCGAAGTAAATGAAAATAAACCAAATATTTTTACAGTTGGAGACCAAAAGCAAGCAATTTATCGTTTTCAAGGAGCATCAATAGAAGAATTTGAAAAGTTTAGAACTCAATATAAAGATGTAAAAATAATTACTCTTGAAAGTAATTACAGGTCTAGTCAAAATATTTTAAACGCTGCCAATGCATTAATTGAAGAAAAAAAACCTTTAGTGGCAGAAAATTTAAATATAAAAAAAGAAAAAAGAAAAGTTTTAATTAATCAATTTTCTGATTATAAATCAGAATTAATAAGTCTTGCTGAAAATATAAAATCAGAAATTGATTCAGGAACAGATGTAAATGAAATCGCAATTTTCTATAAAGAAAATAAAAATTTAGGAGAAATAAAAAGTATTTTATCAAAATTTAAAATACCATATAAAGTAAAATCTAAAGAAAATATTTTAGATTCTATTGAGGTTAAAAAATTATTATTGCTTTTAAGGGCCACTATGAATATGACAGATGATGAAGTTTTAGCAAAAACTTTATTTATTGATTTTCTGGATTTTGATGCTTATGATATTTTAAAAATTTTAGAAAAATTATCAAAAAGAAAAGGTGAACAAATTAAAAATAAATCTATTTTTAAAATTATTAAATCAGAAAATATTTTAAAAGATTTAGAAGTTTCTGATGTAAAAAAATATTTAGATTTTTCAAAATTTTTAGAAAAACAAAAAAAACTTTCTTACGAAATAGATTTTTTAGATTTTTTTTCACAGTTTATAGAAGATTCGGGTTTTTTAAAATATATTTTAAAATCAAAAACAAATGTAACAAGCATGGCTGTGTTGGATAAAATTTTTAATCAAATAAAAGAACAATCGCAAATAAAAAATAATTATAGTTTAAAAGATTTTTTAGAATATGTTGATATTTTAAAAAAATATGAAATATCTATAGCTTTAGGAGTCAATGATTTAACAGATGGAGTTAATTTAATGACAGCACACGGGTCCAAAGGACTAGAATTTCAATCAGTTTATATTACTAATGTTATTGATACTAAGTGGGGTGGAAGTAAAAAAAGAGCCAGAGATTTTACCTTGCCAATAAAAAAACATTTTGGAGATATTGATGATGAAAGAAGGTTGTTCTACGTAGCTTTAACTAGAGGAAAAAAAATAGTCAATATTTCTTATTCTCAATTTGATATCAATATGAAAGAATTAAAACCATCACGATTTTTGGAAGAAATTGGAGATGAATTTTTTGAATATAATAAAATAAACCAAAAAGAATTATCAGAAAAATTAAAAATATTTTTTTCCAAAGAAGAAGAAAAAGTTTTATCTATTTTCGATAAAGAGTATATTAGAAAATTGTTTTTAAAAAATACTCTTTCCATTTCGGCATTTAACAATTATAAACAATCACCAATAAAATATTTTTTTAGAAATTTAGTTAGACTTCCTTCATCTCAAAATGAGTCACTTATTTTTGGTAACGTCATACACGATACTTTAGATGTTTTTTTCAAAAAAATGAAAAAAGAAAAAAAAATTTTAGATAAAAAAATTTTACTAGCAGAATTTGAAGATTCTTTGAAAAAATTTTATATTCCAGAAATTTATTTTGAGAAAATTAAAAAACACGGAGAAGAGGTTTTGAATAAATATTGAGATGAATATCACAATGATTTTATCTTTGATGTTGATACTGAAAAAAGAATATTTGCTGAATTTAATTTGAAATCGGGAGAAAAATTAAAACTTTATGGGATTATTGATAAGATGGAAAAAATTGATGGTGGAAAAATAAGAGTGGTTGATTATAAAACAGGAAAAACTTTTAGTGATAAAAATAAAGAACAAAAAAAAGATTTAGAAAGACAGTTGGTATTTTATAAACTTTTAATTGATAAATATTATAATCAGAATAGGGTGGAAGAAGGAGTTTTAGATTTTGTGGAAATTTCAAAAAAGAAAAATTTATATGTAAAAGAAAAAAGATTTATTGGACAAAAAGAAGTTCAAGATTTAGAGGAGGAAATAAATGAATTTGCCGAAGATATTTTAAGTGGTAATTTTTTGGATAAGAAATATACAAAAGATAAAGACAATGAAGAATTTTTTGAACTTTGAGAACTTTTGAAAAAGGGTGGGGAGTAATTTTTAAAAAATAATATTGTATTTTATTTATTTTATTAGTTTTATTGGTAATTTATTGCT
>CAZDWR010000009.1:0-10538 GCA_964509275.1 uncultured Candidatus Saccharibacteria bacterium | reverse complement strand
AAAAATATTGTTAAAAATTTTTTGCTGAATTTTGCAGGTGAAGAGAGGATTCGAACCTCCGGTGTATTCTTACACACTGCTTTTCGAAAGCAGCACCTTAAACCGCTCAGACACTTCACCATTTTTGTATTTTTCTAATTTGAGAAAAGGCAAGGAATTGAACCTTACAAAAAACCACTCTTTCTATTCATAATAATTATATCATAAGTTATAGTTTATGTTTTTTAGTGCCTTAGATTAAAGCTTGAGTCTGGAAGTTTTTTCTTTTTTTAATAAAATATTATGAATTTTTTGTTATTTTTTTATTTGTGTTTGTGTCGTTGTGCCTGTGTCTGTGTCATTCCAAAAGCTTGCTATTTGGAATCCAGGATTAAAGTCAGGAATATCCAAATTAAATATTGTGAAGTTTAACAAAATCAACATAAAACCTGGATTCCGGATAACTGCGTTTCCGGAATGACACAGACACAGACACAGACACAGACACAGACGCAACACCAAGAGCACAAGCACAAAGTAGTATTGTTTTATAATTTGATTGTTTATGGCTTGCTTTAATCTAAGAGCTATTCTATGTAGAATTATTTTTTATGATAAGATTAAAAAATGTCTGTAAAGATGTATTATTCTGCTATTATTTCTTTTCTTTCGGGAATTTTCACCTCTTCTCTTTATGAAAATTTTTTTGCAGAATTTTTTTTTATAGTATTACTTTTTTCTATTGTTTTTATTTCTTTCTATTTTTTTAAGCAAGAAATGAAAAAATGTTTTATATTTTTTCTGATTATTACTGGTTCTTTTATACTAGGAGCTAGCCATATGGAAATCTTTGAGGAAAAAAATGTTGGAGATTTTGATCATCTTTTGGGTCAAAAAATAGAAAAAACCTTGGTGGTTATAACTGAGCCGCAGAAAAAAGGTCATCGCACAAAACTTACTCTTAAATTTGAAGATTCTGATTCAAGGGCGATTATGTGAGCCCCTAATTTTCCAGAATATTTTTATGGAGACCAATTAAAAATATCAGGATATTTAAAAAAACCAAGGAATTTTAAATCTCCAGAATCTGACAGAGAATTTGACTATGTTTCTTTTTTGAAAAAAAATAAAATATTTTATAAAATAAAGCCTATTGAAATAGAATATTTACAATCAGGGCAGGGAGGTGAGATAAAAGAGCATTTATTTAAAGTAAAATCTTCATTTCTTGGACAAATTAAAAAACTTATCCCTGGTTCAGAAGCATCATTGCTGGGAGGAGTTATGTTGGGAGCAAGAGAAGATATGGGTAGAGAGTTATTAGATGATTTTCGCAGAACAGGAGTTATTCATATAGTTGTTTTGTCTGGATATAATTTAACTCTTGTGGCAGAGTTTTTTGTAAGAATTTTTGCATTTTTAGGAATAGTTTATTCGTCAATCCTTGCTTCAGTTGCCATTGTTTTGTTTGCCATAATGACAGGAGCTTCGGCAACTATTGTTAGGGCTACAATAATGGCGCTGATTGTTATCGTTGCTCGAGCAACAGGAAGAACATCTGAGGCAATAAGAGCTTTGTTTTTAGCAGGACTTTTAATGTTACTTTTTAATCCAATGCTTTTAGTTTACGACCCATCTTTTCAGCTTTCATTTTTAGCGACACTTGGATTGCTTGTTCTTTCTCCAAAAATAGAAAAAATGATACCGTTTGTTCCTAAAGGAATTTTTGATTTTAGAAGAATTTTAGCCGCCACTCTGGCTACTCAAATTTTTGTTTTCCCTTTGTTAATGTATATGATGGGGGAAATTTCAGTAATTTCTCCGGTGGTAAATGTCTTGGTATTAATTTTTGTACCGTTTATTATGTTTTTTGGTTTAATTTTTGTGCTAGTGTCTTATTTTTCATTTTTTCTTGCCTCGCTAATTGCTTTTGGTGTATATTTAATGCTAGCCTATGTTTTAATTTTAGTAGATTTCTTTTCTAAATTACCAATTGCGGTAATGCAGGCTAAAGAATTTTCATTTGGGTATATGATTGCAGTTTATGTTTTTTACCTTTTGATTTTTTTTGTTTGGAAGAAGTTTAAAAAATCTAAACTTAAAGGATTGAAATAATCTTGTCTTAAAGTTGTATAAAATTAAAAGATGTCCGGTGGGTGTTTAGGCACAAGTTTAACTCAAAAAACAAAAGAGAAAAGTATAGCTTGTGTGTTAAAATATATTTATTATGAATAAAAAGCTTTTTTTAAGAATTATTTTTAATTTTTTAATTTTTTTATCTATTATTTTTTTACCTTGATACTTGCAATTGTTTTTTATATTTTTGGGAATTGTTATTTTTAAGTTTTTTTGAGAATCTGTTTTTTTTGCAGTTTTCTTAGACCTAACATTTTCCCTTCCTGTAGAATTATTTTTTAATTTCCAATATTTTTATACTCTCATTTTTATAATTTTATTGTTGTTAAGTTGATCGGTAAAAAAATCGTTAAAGTAAATGATATTTAAAAAAAGAAAAAAAAATAAATATGGAAAAATAGACTTTGATGCAAATGCTTCTTTTATTGATTCTAAAAATTTGGCTGATTTTGATACTGATAAGTTTGATGGAGTTATTGAAAATCCTATTTCACAAAAAAACTTTATGTCCATTTTCGTTATATTTTTTATAATTGTGATTGTTTTTTTATTTAAAACATTTTATTATCAAATATTAAATGGTCAAGAATATGCCCTGAGAGCTATGTCAAATTTCACTCGTGAAGCCGTTATCTTTTATGAAAGAGGAGTGATTTTTGATCGTAACGGAATAGAGCTTGCTTGAAATGAGAAAAGTGAAGAAGAAGAATTTCCCAAAAGAGCTTTTATAGATAAAACAGGATTTGCTCATATTTTGGGATTTATTTCTTACCCTCAAAAGGATAGAAGAGGGAATTTTTTCGAAAAAGAATATATAGGAAGGGCTGGTGTAGAGAGATATTTTAACGACCATCTGAATGGAGTTTTGGGAGCAGAAATAATAGAAGTGAATGCTAGAGGAAAAATTGTTTCTAATAATGTGATTAAAAAGCCGGAATCTGGGGAAAATTTGCATCTTTCGATTGATGCATTTTTACAGAACAAAATGGCCATAGCTATTCAGAATTACATAGATCAAGAGGATTTTATCGGCGGAGCAGGGCTTATGATGAATATTAAAACAGGAGAAATTTTAGCCATGGTTTCATTGCCAGAATACTCTTCATCTATTATGACTGAAGGAAAAGACAGAGAAAAAATATCAGAATTCATTTTGGATAAAGGCAATCCATTTTTAAATAAAACAACTTATGGTTTGTATACACCAGGGTCAATTGTAAAGCCTTTTGTGGCCTTGGCCGCGCTTGATCAAAATATTGTTGATGAAAATTATGAAATTCATACAAGAGGACAATTGATAATACCCAATAGATTTCATCCAGACAAGCCTTCTATTTTTAGAGATTGAAAAGATCATGGAGTAGTCGACATTAAAGAATCAATTGCTGTTTCTTCTAACATTTTTTTCTACATAATTGGTGGAGGATTTCAAGATAAAGTAGGCTTGGGAATTAAAAGAATGAAAGAAAATTATAGACAATTTGGCTTTGGTGAAAAAACAAATATTCAAGCTTTTGTTGAAAAAAGAGGCTTAGTACCGACTCCGGAGTGAAAAGAAAAAACTTTTGAAAATGCTAGCCCGTGAAATGTTGGGAATACTTATCATGTTTCTATTGGACAATTTGGTTTTTTAATAACACCGATGCAAGCGCTGGTGGCTGTTTCGGCTATTGCAAATAATGGAAAAATAATAGAACCGAATGTTATAAAAGGTGCAGAAAAAAGAATTAGAAGAGAAGTTGTTTTTGAACAAAAAGATTTTAACACGGTGATAGAGGGAATGAGGCAGACATCTTTAATTGGAACAAGTAGGACATTAGATTTCAATTTTGTGGAAATTGCGGCCAAAACAGGTTCTGCTCAAATAAAAGGGAATACAAGAGAAAACTCTTGAATAATAGGATTTTTTCCTTATGATGATCCAAAATATTCTTTTGTATTTTTGGCAGAAGATGGACCAAACACTTCAGAAAGGGGAGTTTCTAATGCAGCTAGAGAATTTTTTCTAGAAATAAAAAAAGAACCAAGGGCTGCGGAAGAATATTTTGGAATAGAAAGTGTTATAAATTAAAGATAAAAGTATTTTAAAAAAATTGACTTAAAAATATGTTTTGTGATAAAATGATTGTGGGAAAATCTGTGTTTTTGTGGTTTGATTTTCCCACCTTGAAAAACACTTTATTTTATGTAGACCTCTTGTAAAACCTCCCAATCCACCGCTTCCAGATTTGGGCTACAATGGTTGTTTTTCTGAAAACCCTATCCAGATAGGGCGTTCAGAAAAACAACCATCTCGCTCCAAATCTGAAACTGTTGAATTTGAAGGGTTTTGCAAGAGGTATAGTGTAAAAATTGAAAATGAATTAAAAATATAGTATTTAGAAATAAATATTTTGAAAAAAAGTCGAAGTATCAAAACTTCACAATTAATTAAAGAATAGAATGGCAAAAATTATAGGAATAGACTTGGGAACAACCAATTCTGCTGTTTCTGTGATTGAAGGTGGACAACCTAAAATCTTAGAAAATGCGGAGGGTTCAAGAACAACTCCATCAGTAGTAGCTAAAAATAAAGCTGGAGAAATTATCTCTGGCATGTTGGCAAAAAGGCAAGCGGTAACTAATCCAGAAAATACCATTGTCGGAGTAAAAAGATTTATAGGACATGATTTTGATGAAAAAGAAGTCCAAAAAAATATCAAAAATGTTCCTTTTAAAGTTTCAAAGGGAGCAAAGGGAGGAGTTGAAATTGAAATGAATGGAGAGAAAAAAAGACCAGAAGAAATATCAGCAATGATTTTGCAAAAACTTAAAGTAGATGCAGAAGCAAAAATAGGAGAAAAAGTAACAGATGCTGTAATAACAGTTCCTGCTTATTTTAACGATGCTCAAAGACAAGCAACAAAAGATGCGGGAAAAATTGCCGGGCTTAATGTAAAGAGAATTATTAATGAACCAACCGCAGCTGCGCTGGCTTATGGTTTTGATAAAAAAAATGACCAACAAATCGTAGTATTTGATTTTGGAGGAGGAACATTTGATGTTTCTGTTTTAGAAGTCGGAGATAATGTGGTAGAAGTAAAAGCTACAGGAGGCGACCACTCTATGGGAGGAAGAGATATTGATTATGCAATTATTAATTATTTGGCTGATGAGTTTAAAAAAGAACAAGGAATTGATTTAAGAGATGATCCAACATCGCTACAAAGATTAGACGACGAAGCAGAAAAAGCGAAGTTAGAACTTTCAACAGCAATGGAAACTGAAATAAACATTCCTTTTATTACAGTTACTGAAGCTGGACCAAAAAATTTATTGATAAAACTTACTCGTGCAAAATTAGAAGAATTAGCTGGTGAATTTATTGATAAAGCAGTTGAAATAACAGAAAATGTTGTAAAAGATTCTGGATTTTCAATTTCAGATATAGATGAAATTATTATGGTTGGAGGGCAAACTAGAATGCCAAAAATGGTTGAGGATGTAAAAAAATTATTTGGTAAAACACCAAACCAATCTATTAATCCAGATGAAGTTGTGGCAATGGGAGCAGCATTACAGGCTGGAATATTACAAGGGGATGTAAAAGATATATTGCTTTTAGATGTTACTCCACTTTCTTTGGGAATAGAAACTATGGGAGGTGTGGCTACAATTTCCATAGAAAAAAATCACACAATCCCAGCTTCTAAATCACAGGTATTTTCTACGGCAGCAGATAATCAAACTTCAACAGAAATTCACGTTGTTCAGGGAGAGAGACCTATGGCTACGGATAATAAATCTTTAGGAAGGTTTATTCTAGATGGAATCCCTCCAGCACCAAGAGGAGTGCCTCAAATTGAAGTAACTTTCGACTTAGATGCAAATGGAATTTTAAAAGTTTCTGCAAAAGATAAAACTTCAGGAAAAGAAAATTCTATTAGAATTGAAGGGTCTTCGGGGCTTTCAGATGAAGAAGTAGAAAAAATGAAAGCAGATGCTGAGGCAAACGCAGAAGCTGATGCTAAGAAAAAAGGAGAAATAGATATAAAAAATCAAGCAGAATCTATTATGATTATGTCTGAAAAGGCTTTAAAAGAAGATGGAGATAAAATTTCTGAAGAATTAAAAAAAGCTATTGAAGAAAAAATTGAAGCAGTTAAAAAAGCAAATGAGGGAAATGATATAGAACTTATAAAAAAAGCTTCTGATGAATTAAACGAAGAAACTCAAAAAATGATGGGTGAGATGCAAAAAAATCAGGAAGAATCTGCTAAGAAAGAAGATGGAGAAGAGAAAAAAGAAGATAATGTAAAAAATGCGGAAGAAGCTGAAGTGGTAGATGAAGAAAACAAGGAAGAGAAAAAAGAAGAAAAATAAGCAGAAGAATATTGCAGAAAAAAACTGGGCGAAGTCCAGTTTTTTTCTGCAAAAATTTTCTGTTTATTTTTCTCAACAACTTTTCACAAAATTAGCTTACAAAATATTCTATTAAATTTACTCGCCTAGTGTTTTTAAACCTGGATTCCAGATAGCTTCGCTTCTGGAATGACACAGACGCAAAGGAATGACACAGACAAAAACAATACTGCTTTGTCTTTGTGTCATTGTGTCGCGTGTCTGCGTCAGTGTCTGTGTCATTCCAGAAGCGAAGCTATCTGGAATCCAGAATTAAGACACCCACAAGAACTCCTTGGGGTCTTGCCCCCCAAGGATGAAAATTTGATTGTTTCAGGATCAAGCTTTAATCTAAGTTTATTATTCCGACTCTCATTTAGCTGTGTTACAATATTAAAATGAATAATAACGAAGGAGATATTTTTGATATTGAAAATTACACTGAAAGTCCTAGAACAAAATTTATTGCCGAAGAATATAAAAAAACTTTAAAAAAAGAAGAAGAATCTATAGAGCTTTTACAAGATGAAGATATGAAAGAAATGGCAGAAATTGAAATTTCTGAAATTTTAGAATTACGTTTAAATTTACAAAATCAGATTTTAGATATCGTTAAAAAAGAAGAAGAGGAGGAAAAATTTCCCAATGAAATGATTTTAGAAATTCGTGCGGCTGCCGGCGGAGATGAAGCTTCTTTGTTTGCTGGCGAAGTAGCAAATATGTATCAAAATTATGTAGAAAAAAAAGATTGAACTTGAAAAATAGTTTCTACATCAACCACAGATGCTGGCGGATACAAAGAAGCATCTTTTGAAATAAAGGGCTTAGATTCTTATAAAACATTACAATATGAAACAGGAGTTCACAGGGTACAAAGAATTCCTGCCACTGAAAAGCAGGGAAGAATTCACACATCTACAATTACCGTTGCAATGATGCCTATTCGTAAAAAATTTACTGTTACCATAAAACCAGAAGATTTAGAAAGAGAAACTTCTCGTTCTGGAGGGGCTGGCGGGCAATCAGTAAATAAAGTTGAATCAGCAGTTAGATTAATTCATTTGCCTACAGGAATTTCAGTTCGCTCAACATCAGAAAGAAGTCAGTTAAAAAATCATGATAAGGCTATGTCCATTCTACTTTCACAATTGCAAGAAAAACATGACAATGAAGAAATGGCAAAAAATGCAAAAAATAGAAAGGGGCAAATTGGAACAGGTGATAGGTCTGAAAAAGTTAGAACTTATAATTTCCCGCAAGACCGCCTAACAGACCACAGATTAAAAAAAAATTGATCTAATTTAGAAAAAATAATGCTGGGAGATTTAGATGATATTATTGATTCTTTTGGGTAATGAAATAGTACAAAATTTTTGTGCCTGTGTCATTCCAGAAGCAAAGCTATCTGGAATCCAGGTTTGAAAACATAAAGTGTATAATTAATCACAAGATTATTCGTACAGAGAATCTTGTAGTTAACTACACTATTCATAATATAAATCCTGGATTCCAGATAGCTTTGCTTCTGGAATGACACAAACACAAAACAGTACTATTAAAATATGGTTGTTCTCTGTCTACGTGTGATGCACGGTCAGACAGACCCAAGATTCAATCTAAGGATGTTATAAAAATAAAACATGTTATAATATCCTCATATTTTTTAATAAAATATAGACTTGTTTAGAAATAACTTTTTAGTGAAATTTTCAGATTTTGAGAGAAAAGTTAAAGTCGAGAAAAGCCTTGTCAGGACAAGGTTTTTTGAGAATTTGACTTTGTAGCCAAAATCTGGGAATTTCGGTAAAAGCTTATTTCTAAACAAGTCTACTATTAACCGTTTTTTAAAAGCTAACATTTTTTCGCGAATATTCCAGACAACGAGAAAGAAAACTTTTTTTAAACACAATTTTTTATGGATACAGAACAAAAAACAAATACTTTGTACGAAAGTGAAATGAAATTTTTACCTGCAGTTGGTGAAAATATCGAAGGAGTGGTTATTGCTAATGAGAGAAATCATTTATATATAGATTTAGCTCCCTTTGGAACAGGAGTTATTTTCGGTAGAGAATATTTAATTATTAAGGATTTAATTAAAGATATTATTCCAGGAACTTCTATTACTTCAAAAATTATTGATGTGGAAGGTGAAAACGGTTACATAGAGCTTTCACTTAAAGAAGCAAAAGAAGCTGAAGTTTGAATTGAAGCTGCTGAGGCAATGAAAGAAAAAAAATCATTATTACTTGTAGTTAAGGAAGCAAATAGAGGAGGATTAATTGTAAATTGACAAGGATTAATTGGTTTTGTTCCAGTGTCACAATTAACAGAAGAAAATTATCCTAAAATAGCTGGAGGAGATAAAGTAAGAATTTTAACTGAACTAGAAAAATTGGTAGGAAAGAAGCTTGTATTTAACATAATAAATGTAGACCCTGCAGAGAAAAACTTAATTTTTTCTGAAAAAAAATCAGAAGAAAATTCTGTTTCAAAAAGATCTAAACATTCAGCTAAGGAAAAATCTAATGTTGATATGTTGGAAAGATACGCTATCGGAGATGTACTAGATGCAAAAATAATTGGTGTGGTAGATTTTGGAATTTTCGTAAAATTGCCAGCAGGAGATGAGGGGTTAGTTCACATTTCTGAAATTTCTTGATCACTTATTGGAGACCCAAAATCTATATATAAAAAAGGTGATGAAGTTACTGTGAAAGTTATTGAAATAAATAAAAATAAAGTTTCACTTTCGATTAAATCACTTTCTAAAAATCCTTGAAAAACAGTAGAAGGAAAGTATAAAAAAGATGATTCTGTAAAAGCAGTAGTGATCAAAATTTCAGATCACGGAGCATTGGTATCTGTGGAAGAGGGAATTTATGGATTAGTTCACGTTTCAGAATTTGGAAGCACCGAAGAACTTAGAGAAAAAATGCAATTAGGAGATACTCAGGATTTTAAAATAAATGTTTTTGATGTTGAATCTGAGAAAATGACATTGGGAATTTTAAAATAATTTAAAAGTAGAATTATTATAATAGACCTCTTACAAAACCTCTCAGTCCACCACTTCCAGATTTGGGCTACAACGGTTGTTTTTCTGAAAACCCTATCCAGATAGGGTATTCAGAAAAACAACCGTTTCGCTCCAAATCTGAAACTGTTGAATCTGAAGGGTTTTGCAAGAGGCCTAATGAAAAACTTCTTATGCTCAAGAAGTTTTTTATTATTTTACAAAATTTTCTATTTTTTTAATTCTTCGAATATGTCTTTCTTCTTCAGAAAATTTACTACTTAATCATATATTTAAAATTTCTTTTAATTCATTTTCATTCACAAACCTTGCTCCAATCGATAATATATTTGCATTATTATGTTCTTTTGAAAGTTCTAAAATTTTTTTTTCTTTTCCGTAATACACAGTTGCTCTAATATTGGAAAATTTATTTGCCACCATGGCCTCACCCTGTCCAGAGCCTCCAAAAATAATAGCCAAGGAATTTTCTCAATTATCAGAAACTTTTTGTGCGGCTGTGGAAATAAAATCAGGATAATCATCTGTTTCATCATATGTTTTTGCTCCACAATCAATAACTTCAAAATTTTCTAAAAAATCTTTTTCTAAAATATCTTTAACTTTTTCTTTGTATTCAAAGCCCGCGTGGTCGCTAGCAAGGTAAATTTTTTTTTTAATCATAAGCATATTATAGCAAATAAAAAGATTGCCTGCTTAATTATCTTTAGATTAAATTTTAAACAGGGAGTAATTTAGTTTTGAACAATGTTATTCTGTGTCTGTAACTATATCTGTGTCTATGGCTGTAACTATATCTGTGTCTGCGTTATTGTGTCGTGCGTCTGCGTCTGTGTCATTCCGGGAACGCAGTTACCCGGAATCCAGGATTTATGTTATCCAGAGAATAATTTTTGACAAAATTCTCCGTACAAAACAATTTATTAAATTTACACATCATGTTTCTTAAAACCTGGATTCCAGATAGCTTCGCTTCTGGAAGGACACAGACACAGACACAATCAAA
>CAZDWR010000008.1:0-10652 GCA_964509275.1 uncultured Candidatus Saccharibacteria bacterium | reverse complement strand
ATTTTAATCTATCAATATTTATTTTTTTAAAAAAAAGAACCCAGAATAAAACTTCAGGTTTAAGCTTTAATCTAAGTGACTCAAACATCTTTTGTGTTTTGTATGCTATAATCCAAATATGCTTAATGAATATAAAAATAAAATAGAAGAAATAGAAAACTGAACAAAAAAAGAATTTTCTGGAATTAGAACGGGGGCAGCTTCAATAACCGTTTTAGATAATGTAAAAATAATGGCTTATGGGTCAATGATGCCGGTTAATCAATTAGCTAATTTAGGAGTTCAAGATGCAAAATCTCTCTTAGTTTCTCCGTTTGATAGTTCGATTATAAAAGATTTGGAAAAAGGGCTTTATGATGCAAATTTAGGTCTTTCAATTTCAACATCTTCAGATGGAATAAGATTATCGTTTCCCGATTTAACTTCAGAGAGAAGAGTTTTGTTAATAAAAATGGCAAAAGAAAAACTAGAAAATTCAAAAATATCTGTAAGAAAAGAAAGAGATGATATTTGAAAAGAAATACAAAGAAAAGAAAAAGATGGTGAGATGGGGGAGGATGAAAAATTTTCTTTAAAAGAAAAAATGGAAGAAATTACTAAAAAAGCAAATGATGATTTAGATGTAATTTTTTCAAATAAAGAAGAAGAAATTACGAAAGTTTAAAAAATATTACAAATAAAAAAAACGCGCCTACGGCGCGTTTTTTTATGTTTTTAAAAATTGATAAATATCCTCAACCGCTTTTACAGCATCACCCATTGCAATAGCATTTTGTTTAAAAAGCGAATCAGTACAATCTCCAGCTGCTCATAATCCAACCTTGCTCGTTCTTCCATTTCTGTGATCTATTTTTATTTGTTTAATTTTATCTTTTTCAACCAAAGCATCAGAAACAAAATCAGTTGCTGGAATTGCTCCAATCTCCACAAAAACTCCAGAAACATTTAAAGTTTTTTCTTCTCCTGTTTTAGCATCTTCATATTTAATGCCTGTTACAAATTTATCTCCAAAAACTTCCGAAATATTTGCATTTAAAATTCCTTTCATTTTTGGATTTGCTAAAACATTCTGAACCATTGTTTCTTCGGCTCTGTATTTTTCTCCGCGATGTAAGATAGTTACTGTTTTTGCATATGCAAGTAATTGTGAAGCAGATTCAAAACCAGAATTACCACCACCAATGACAACTAAATCTTTTCCAGAAAAAAGTGGGCCATCGCAGGAAGCGCAATAAGTCAGCCCTTTGTGTTCAAAAATATCTGCTCCTTTTACAGTTAACTTTCTTCTTTTAGCTCCTGTGGTTATAAGAACCGCTTTTGAAAAATAAGAAGATTTTAAATTAGTTTTTACTTCAAAAATATCATTATTTTTTTTAATCTCTTCAACTTTTTGAAATTCTTTTATTACAAAATCATCAGAAATATAATGTTTTATATTATCGGTTAATTTTTTTTGCAATTCTTTGCCTGTAATGATTGTTTCCCCAATTCAATTTTCTAAAGTTTCAGAAACCATTGATTGTCCTCCAAAATCAGGAGTGATTAATAATGTTCTCAACCGTTTGCGAGCGGCGTAAACTCCAGCTGCTATTCCTGCTGGTCCTCCACCAATAATAATTAAATCGAAATTATTATCTTTTTTATTATTTAAATTATTTTCCATTTTATAAATTTTTTTTACAATTATAATATTTTAAAAAGAAAAAGGCAAATTTTAATAAAGTATTGTAATTTATTGTTGTGTTTTGTGCCTGCGTCATTCCAAAAGATTGCTATTTGATCTGGAATCCAGGATTAAAACCACAAACCGCTTAAGTCTTTAGAGAGTTATTTTTAAAAAATGTTTTATTAAATCTTGTGCCTGAGCCCCCATCGGGTATTATACGTTCTCTGTCTCAAGTCTGGATTCCAGATAGCTTCGCTTCTGGAATGACACAGACGCTCGACACAAACATAAAGGAATGACACAAGCACAAAACTAAATCTAAAAATTCCACTTGTAAATATTTAAAAATATAATATAATTAACTTATTATAAATTCCGAAAGGAAGTTTTTTAAAGAATTTTTTTTCGACTTAAAATATATATTAAATATGAGTATTATAAAATATTTAAAAGAAGTGAATGCGGAAGTAAAGAATATTAAATGACCTACCAAAAAAGTAACAATGTTTTTTTCTGTAGGTGTAATTCTGATTGCACTTCTTTTTGCAGCCTACGTTGGATTTTTAGACTTTGTCTTTACAGAAATTGTTAACCTAATGATTTTAGAATAATATGGATATAGAAAAAAGTGATACAGGTTCAAGGCAGGGAGGAGATGGAAAAAGAAACTGATATGTTATTTACACTAATTCTGGATATGAAAATGCAGTAGTTAAAAATTTAAAACAGAGAATAGAATCTATGGGAATGGAAAAATATATTTTTGATGTTCTGGTACCCTCTGAAAAAAGAATTTTAATAAAGAGAGGTAAAAAAGTAGAAGAAGATGTCAAAATATATCCAGGATACGTAATGGTCGATATGATTGTTAACGATGAATCATGATGAGTCGTAAGAAATACTCCAAGAGTTTCAGGATTTTTAGGAACAGGTGTACACCCAGTGCCAATAAGTGATGAGGAAATGTTATCAGTAGTTGAAAAAATAAAAGGAGATAGTGTAGAAAAACATTCAGTAAATATAGCTGTTGATGACTATGTAAAAATAATAAATGGACCTTTCAAAGACACAGATGGAAAGATTTCAAATGTAGATGAAATAACAGGACAGGTAAAAGTAAGTATTTCTATGTTTGGACGAGATACAGAAGTGGAATTAGATTTTTCGGAAGTTAAATTAATTTAATTAAAATTAAAATTAAAATTAAAAAACTCGTGTTTATAAAAACATGAGCTTTTTAATTTTAGAATTATTTATTTCTTAAAGAATGATTTTATCCAGTCTATGAAAGAAATTTCATTATTATCTTTTTTATTGCCTAAAAAATAAGCGTCATCATCTTCTTTCATAGGAAGTCCAAAAGATTTTATATCTGAATTATTATTTCTTTTTAGAACTAGTTCGTCTTCAAAATTAGATGCAATTACTGTAATTTTTATTTCATTTTTTTTGAGCTTTGTGTTTTTTACAGTTCCAAATTTAATCATAGCATCTTCTGAAGCCTCTTCGGTTATATAATTAGCAATATCTGAAATTTCTGACATTTTTAAATCTCCGCTTGTTGCAATTGAAAATAAAATAAATTTTGCACCTTTTGTTGATATGTCAATTAAAGGAGAATGTATGGCTGCAGATGCAGCTTTTTGTGCTCTATCATCTCCAATAGCAGAGCCAATACCAATAAGTGACAAGTGAGAATTTTCTAAAACAGATTTAATATCAGCATAATCAATATTGATCATGCCTGGTTTTGTGATAAGTTCTGAAATTCCTTCTACAGCTTGCTTTAAAACTTCATCAGATAATTGAAAAGCCTCTTCAATAGATGCATCTTCGCCAGAAGCTTCTAATAATTTATCATTTTCAATTACTATGTAGGAATCAACATGACTTGCTAGCTCAATAATTCCAGCCTCAGCCATTGCTAATCTTTTTTTACCTTCAAAAGAGAAAGGTTTTGTTACCACTGCTACAGTTAAAATTCCCATGTCTTTAGCAATTTTAGCCACAACAGGAGTCGCTCCAGTTCCCGTTCCTCCACCCATTCCTCCAGTTAAAAATACCATCTGAATATCTTTTAATGATTCAGCAATTTTTTCACTTGAAGCTTCTGCAGATTTTCTTCCTATTTCTGGATCCATTCCTGCGCCAGAACCATTAGTTAAGTCTTCACCAATTGAAATTTTTTTAGCTGCCTTGGATTGATTTAAGTTTTGAATATCTGTATTAATTGCGATAAATTTTACATTTTTTACATCTTTTTTAATCATGTAATTAGTAGCGTTCAAGCCAGAGCCACCAATTCCTACTACAGATATATTTGGAAGTTTAAGTTTGTCTTTAACAACTTTTGTTGAGGTTATTTTTTTTTCTGTTATTGTTTCAGTTTTTATTTTTTGTTTTATTGTTGCTGACATAATATTCAGTTAAATGGTTATTAATGTTAAAGTATATAATAGCAGATAAAAATAAAATGTGAAGTCTTTGGCTTAGATTCAACTCTGAACCGGGAACAATTAAAAGTACTGTTGTGTCTGGGTCATTCCAGAAACGAAGTTATCTGGAATCCAGGATTAAAGCCACAAAGCATTTAAATTTTCACAAAATTATTTTTAAAAATTATTTTGTTAAATTTATACGTTCTCTGCCTCAAAACCTGGATTCCAGATAGCTTCGCTTCTGGAATGACACAGACACAGACACAGGCGCATAACACAAACACAAAGCAGTATTGTTTTTAAAATTTGATCGTTTCTGATTCAGAGTTAATTCTAAGTATAAAATCTTATTATCAATATAAATATGTTAAAATATAAAAATAAATACATATGAAACAATCACAATTATTTACAAAAACACAAAAACACGCACCGAAAGACGAAGTGTCTAAAAATGCCCAGCTTTTAATAAAAGCTGGATATGTGCATAAGGAAATGGCGGGAGTTTATTCTTTTTTACCTTTAGGATTAAGAGTTATAGAAAAAATTTCTGAAATCATAAAATCAGAAATGAATAATATTGGCGGAATACAAGTTAAAAGCACCGCTTTGCAAAAAAAAGAAGTTTGAGAAAAAACAAATCGTTGAGATGATAAAATGATAGATAATTGATTTAAAACAAAATTAAAAAATGGTTCTGAATTGGGATTGGCATTTACTCACGAAGAATTTTTTACAAATTTAATGAAAGATTATATAGAATCTTATAAAGATTTGCCAGTTTATCTATACGATATTCGTGATATGTTTCGCAATGAAATTCGTTCAAAATCTGGAATTATGAGAGGTAGAGAATTTTATTGAAAAGCTTTATATTCTTTTTCAAAAGATGAAGAAGAACATAATGAATTTTATGAAAAAGCCAAAATAGCTTATAAAAATATTTTTCAGAAAGTAGGACTTGGAGAAAAAACATATTTAACTTTTGCAGACGGAGGTTCTTTTTCAAAATTTTCACATGAGTTTCAAACTATTTCAGAAGCAGGTGAGGATATTATTTATATTGACGAAGAAAAAAATATTGCTGTAAACAAAGAGGTTTATAGTGACGAAGTTTTAAGTGATTTAGGTTTAGTAAAAGAAAATTTAATAGAAAAAAAAGCCATAGAAACAGGAAATATTTTTACTTTAAAAACTAAATTTTCAGAACCATTAGGATTAACTTATAAAAATAAAGAAGGTGTGGAAATACCAGTATTTATGGGGTCTTATGGAATTGGAATTTCAAGATTAATGGGAACAATTGTAGAAGTTTTTGCAGACGAAAAGGGAATAGTGTGACCAGAATCAGTAGCTCCATTTTCTATCCATTTGATAAATATTGGCGTAGAAGAAAAAGCCGAAGAAATTTATAAAAAATTACAAAATAAAGGTGTAGAAGTTTTATGAGATGACCGCAAGAAAAGACCTGGAGAAAAATTTGCAGATGCAGACTTAATTGGAATTCCAAACAGACTTGTAATATCTGAAAGAAGTTTAGAAAATGGTGGAATAGAATTTAAAAAAAGAACAGAAGAAGAAGGAAAAATAATTTCAGCAGAAGAATTATTTGAAATTTTTTAGAGAATTAAATGATAAAAGAAAAAATTATCAAAAAAAAATACTTTGTCTATATTTTAAAATGCGCTGACAAAACTTTATACACAGGCATTACTGTAGATTTAGAAAAAAGACTGTTTGAACATAATAGTAAAAATGGAAAAGGGGCAAAATATACTCGTTATCGCCAGCCAGTAGAAATTGTTTATCAAAAAAAAGTGAAAAATAAATCAGAAGCATTAAAAGAAGAACACAGAATTAGGCAATTAATTAGAAAGGAGAAGGAAGATTTAATTTTAAAAAACAGTTAATGATATTTTGATTTAAGATTTTTAATTTTGAAAAAATTACGCAGACTGTGACTCAAATTATGGATTGTACAACTAAGTTGTGCAATGATACTGTTAATTTGGATATTTTATAACACAAATCCTGGATTCCAGATAGCTTCGCTTCTGGAATGACGCTTTTTCTTAGCGATGTCCTGAGCTTAGAAAAAATAATGCAAGGCTACGCAGATACAAAGGAATGACACAGACATGCAACACAATGACACAAGCACAAAAGGAACAATGTATTTGCAGTATTTTTTTAAAAAAGGGAACAGGAAAATTCTAGAATCAAGCTTCAATTTAAGATTTTTTTACTTTCACTTCAAAAATTGATATAATGTTTAAATAAACATAAAAAATATGGAACAAAATGGAAAATTTAAAAAGAGCATAAAAGAAAGGTTTTTTGAATTAATTTCTAATGATATTGGAATTGATTTAGGCACAGCTAATTCGCTGGTATATATTAAAGGGCTTGGAGTAGTTATTGATGAGCCTTCGGCGGTTGCATATAATAACAAAACAGGAATGGTAATCGCAGTTGGTTATGAAGCAAAAGAAATGATTGGAAGAACTCCAGAACATATTACAGCAGAAAGACCTATTGTTGATGGAGTTATTTCAAATTTTGAAATTGCAGGAGAAATGATAGCCTATCTTATCAATAAAGCGGAAAAAGAATATGCAAAAAAAATGGTTCTTTTTGGTCCACGTGTTATTGTCGGGGTACCGTCGGGAATTACTAATGTGGAAACAAGAGCGGTTAGAGATGCGGCTCTTGATGCGGGGGCAAGAAAAGTTTATATTGTGGAAGAACCAATGGCGGCGGCCATTGGAGACGATAGACCAATTCACGAAGCAAAGGGAACAATAATAGTTGATATTGGCGGAGGAACTACTGACATTGCGGTATTATCACTGGGTGGAATTGTTTCATCAAAAAAAATAACCATTGCTGGAGATAGATTTAATAAAGATATTGAAAATTATATTAAAGACAAATATAAAATATTAATTGGTGAAAACACTGCTGAAAAATTAAAGATAAATATTGGTTCAGTTATTTCTAAAAAAGACAGAAAAGGAAAGGCAAAGGGAAGAGATTTATTATCGGGACTTGCAAAAGAAGTAGAGATTAGTGCTGATGATATAAAAAAAGCTATAAAGCCATCGGTAGATGTTTTAATTGAAACCATCAAAGAAGTTATTGAAACCACACCTCCAGAAATATTATCAGATTCTTTAGATATGGGAATATATTTATCTGGAGGAGGGGCCTTATTAGATAGTTTACATTTATTAATTTCACGAGAAACAAATTTGCCTGTTTACGTGGTAGCAGAACCATTAATGTCTGTAGTAAATGGAACAGGAATTATTTTAGAAGATATTGAAAGATATAAAGACACAATTTTAAAAGACGAAGATGAAGGGGCAATCCAGATATAATAAAAAAAATAGAACTTTAGTTTACATTATTTTAATTATTTCTTTTTTTGCTACATTCTATTTTTTTTATGGAGCATTTTTAAATTTTTTTATAAAAGGGATTGAATTAAAGGAAAATATTATTCAATCAGAAAAGGATATGAAAAGCTTAATTTTAGAAAATAATTCTTTAAAAAGAAAATTATCTATTTATCAAAATCCTGAAAATTTACTCTTTTTTTATAAAGAAAAAAATAAAAAACTTATGAAAGAATTGGGTTACCTTGAGATTTACAAAGAACAAAGAAAAATATTTCCTGTTATTTTAGATAGTAAATCAAATATTTATTCAAGTATTTTTATTAAAGATTTAAATAATGATGTTGAGTCAGGAGATTTAGTTTTTTATAAATTTAATTTACTAATAGGAACTGTTGTTAAAAAAAAAGAAAAAATAGCTAAGTTACAACTTTTTTCTAATGTTGGTGTAAATAATTATTTTCATTTATATGACGGAGGAGTTTTAAGGATGAAAGTGGAAGGTTCAGGAGAGGGCAGCGGAGTTATAAAAGTAGTTGCTCCTAGAGATATAGAATTCGTAAATCAAAAAGTTTTTTTGACTAGTATTGAAAATAATTATCATCTAGTTGCGGAATTAGTTGATGAAAAATTTGAAGATCAAGATACTAATAAAATTTTATATTTTAAAATTTTAGGAAATTTAGATTTACTTTCACAAGTAGAAATTCAAAAAAGTTTTATAAATTTAAATAATGAGTAAGAAAAGAGAAGATAGAAAAAAAAAAAGATTGGAGCAAGAAAAAAAAGAAAAATATAAAAAATTTTCAAAGGTTTTTTATTTGAATAAGAAGGTTGGACAAACTCCATTGGAAATTTTAGAAAAGTTTCAAAAAACTGAAGAATTTAAAAAATGACAAATGGAAGCAGGCGAAATTTGTAAAAAAAGAACGGTTTTCAAAAAAGGCTGCAAGAAAATACCTCTAGCTTATGCAGGAAGATTAGACCCAATGGCCAAAGGATTAATGTTGATTTTAGCAGGAGAAGCTTGCAAAGAAAGGGAAAAATATTTAAATCTTGATAAAAAATATATATTTGAAATATTGTTAGGTTTCACTTCAGACACCAAAGACATCTTAGGCTTGGTAAATTTAGATAAAAATTGTAATAAAATTTTACAAAATTATAATATAGAAAATATTGAAATTAAATTAAAAAATATTTTGAAAAAAATGATTGGAAAAAGAAAAATGAAGTACCCAGTTTTTTCTTCAAAAGCAGTAGAGGGAAAACCTTTGTTTTTGTGAGCCTTGGAAAAAAAACTAAATGAAATAAAAATTCCAGAAAAAGAAATAGAAATTTATAATATTAAAAATTCAGACATAAGAAATATTTCAAAAGAGAAATTAAAAGAGGAGGTTTTTCAAAAAATTAAAAGTATAAAAAAGGTAAGTTTAGAATCAAAAAAAATAGGTAAAGATTTTAGAAGAGTAGAAGTTCTTCAAAGTTGAAATTTTGCACTAAACAAATTTCCAAAAGAAACATGCTTTACCGTTCTAAAAATAGAAACCACAGTATCTAGTGGAACTTATATGAGAAATCTTTCTTCTGATATTGCGAAAGAATTAGGTATGATTGGTTTAGCTTATTCTATTGAAAGAATAAAAATTGGAAAAGTAAAAAAGTTTTTAAATATAAATTTTTTTAAGAATATTTTATAAAACAAAAAGTGTCATTCCTTTGAGTCTGTGTCATTCGTCTGTGTCATTCCAGAAGCGAAGCTATCTGGAATCCAGGATTAAAGTTACCAAACATTAAAGTTTTAGGAAATTATTTGTATCAACTATTTTTCTTAAATTTATTTTCCTTGTGTTTTAAAACCTGGATTCCAGATAGCTTCGCTTCTGGAATGACACAGACACAAAGGAATGACACAAACACAAAGCAGCATAAACACAGAGAGGAACTCTGTATTTATGCAACTCTCACTTCACTATGTTATAATATAAATCATGTTAGAAATTACAGCAGAAATGAGTATATTTATAATTGTCATTATATTTATAATATCATTAATTGCATTGTTAAAAGGAGCGGATTTTTTATTAGAGGGAGCAGAAAGAATAGGAAAATATTTTAAGCTACCTGCTTTTGTTATAGGAGCATTGATTGTGGGAGCAGGAACATCTCTTCCAGAATTAGCAACTTCTGGTTTTGCTGTAGCGGAAGGTGTGACTGAAATTGTAGCTGCAAATATTATAGGCTCAAATATTGCAAACATATTGTTGGTTGCAGGATTTGCAGCAATCATTGCAGGAGTTTTACATACCAGTAGAAATCTTTTGAGGCTAGAGCTACCGTTGCTTATAATTGCAACATCGTTATTTTTGTTTGTTTCGATGGATGGAATTATTATATTTTGAGAATCTCTTATTATGTTGTTTTCGTTGTTTGTTTATATTGCTTACTTGCTTAATACTGATAAGTATCAAACAAAAAAAGACAGAGAAAAGATGCTGGTAGAGAATAAAAATATAGAAAAATCTAAAGAGAAAGTAAAAAGTATTGGAAAAAAAGAATACCTCTTGCTAGCATCTGGGATTTTTTTACTTGCTGTTGGGGCAAAGTTTCTTATAGATTCTGTGGTTGTATTTTCAGAAAAGTTAGATATAAGTGTGGCGGTTGTTTCAGTTCTTGCCATTGCTGTAGGAACATCGTTGCCAGAAATTTTAGTTTCTATAAAAGCAGTTTTAAAAGGTAAAACTGACTTGGCATTTGGAAATGTTTTTGGGTCAAATTTATTTAATATTTTAATGGTTACTGGAATTTTAGGTTTATTTGCAAATTTAGAAGTTTCTCAAGAAATGATTCATGTGGGATTGCCTTTTTTAGCCATGACTACTTTAATATTTTACATTTCTGCAGTGTCTAAAAGAATTTATATCTGAGAAGGTTTGTTGTTTTTAGCATTCTATGCTTTATTTGTTTTAAAAGTCGTAGGATATTAATATTGGTTTTCAATTGATATCTATAAAATATTTTTTATTTACAATAGTTGTGTAATGGTTAAGATCCAAATAAATAACACAAACAATAGTGAGATGAATATATTGAGTAGAATTATTTTTTTGTTATAATTATTCTGTGTTAGGAAATATAAATTAAAAAATA
>CAZDWR010000007.1:0-10748 GCA_964509275.1 uncultured Candidatus Saccharibacteria bacterium | reverse complement strand
GACACAGACACAGACAATTTTGTGGATATATTAAAACAATAAGTTGTTTTTTTTATTTTTATCAGTAAAATTAAATAATGATTTTAAAAAAAAACTACTTTGTTGTTGCGCTAATAATATTTTCCTTTTTTTCTTTTGCACAAAATGCTTCCGCGGCTTATGAAGATAAATTTAAAGGACATGCTTGATCAGATGGAGCTGGTTGAATTTCTTTTAATTGTACTAATGATGATAGCTGTGGAACCGTAGATTACGGAGTAACATCAGATGTTAATGGAAATTTATCAGGGCACGCCTGATCAGATGCTTTGGGGTGATTATCTTTTGAATATTACATTGGGACCGAGAAAGCAAAAATTAATACAACAACGGGAGCTTTGTCAGGAAATGCCCAATTCTTATCAGCAGACGGAGATGGTTGAGATGGCAGGGTATCATTGAGTGGCTCTAATCCTGATTATGGACCAGTTGCTGATTTAGGAGGAACTTTTGAATTTGATGGATATGCTTGAGGAAGTTCTGTTGTTGGGTGGGTAGATTTTAAGACAGACCATTCTGTAGTAACTTATGACCCATTTTATTTTTGGTTTGGCACTTTTGGCGCATCAGGACTTAGTGAAGGAAATAAAGTTGATTATAACGGTTCAGTGATTTTAGAATGAATAACAATGGATAGTGCGGGAAATTGTAATGCAACAAATGGAAATTCTCAGTGAATTAATCCCTCTGTCAAGCCTGCTGGAAAACATCCCTTCCCTGCAGCAAGAGAGACTATTGATAATTTAACTACAGACACCTTATTTTCACTTACTTGTCAGAATGAAGCTGGCCATGAAATAACTAGAAATCTAAATATTTTGGTAAAAACACCTCCTCCAACGATGACATTGACCGCAGATGATACAAATGTTAGTGCAGGTTCAAGCACAAATATTCATTGGACTACATCTCATGTTGAAAACTGTAATGCTACTGGGGCATGAACAGGATCAAAAACTAATTCTGGATCAGAAGAAGTGTTCCCAAATAATCCTGCCAGTTTTTATGAATTAAAATGTCAAAATTTAAATCAACTAGATTATCCTGGAAACATAATTGGTGCGATTACTATATTTGTTGAAGCTCCTGAAGTTGTTCTTTCGGCAGTAAACACGAATATCCCTTTTGGTGATAAAATAAAATTTTCTTATCAAATAGAGTTTGTTGATGCAATAAATTGTAGAACTACAGGAGATGTTCAAGGGTGAAATACGTATTCAATAACTCCAAACCCACATGATCCTTATGGATATGTTTTTAATCATTTTGAAACAACTGACCCTGTAACTTCTGAAGGGGCTACTTATTCGGCAACACTGACATGTGATGATACTAACGGCAATCCAATATCAGATACTATTGAATTTAGGGTGGGTAAAAATCCTTTTTTTAGAGAGGGTTAATCCTGTAAGTTAATTGTCTTTATTTTCCCTGACTTAAGATTTGATCTAAAATCTTTAGAAACACCTTTTTTACAATAGTTTTTAACTTTATTATTTTATGTAGTTTTGTTAGAGTGTTGGTAATGCAAAATTTAATAGACAAATTAATTCATAGAATACAGGTGATTATTAAAGTTGATGAAGGTTTTACTTTAATAGAATTATTAGTAGTAATAGTAATAATTTCTATTCTATCTTCTATTTTAATTGTGGCTATTAACCCTAGAGAACAAATTGATAAAGCTCATGATGCTCAAAGATTATCTGATATGAGAAATATACAATTAGCCTTAGACTTGTATCTTTTAGAGAATGGACAATATCCAGCGCATCGTAGTAATAATTGTGGAGGTTGGGATGCTGGTAATCAAAGTTTTCAGTTATTAGACGGCCTTTTTGGAAATTTTAGAGACCCAGAGGCAACTGGAGCTTGTAACGGGTATCAATATTATAGATATCCAGCTGGGCATGGGGGTTGCATCCAGCCAAAGGAGCATTCTATGTTATGAGGATAAGAGATATGAAAACATGAATTTTTATGATATCTTTCGTTTGTGTCTGCGTCTGTGTCATTCCGGGAACGAAGTTACCCGGAATCCAGGATTAAAGTTGCAAACTGTTTAAATTTTAGAAAGCTATTTTCAAAAAATATTTTGTTAAATTTATACGTTCTCTGCCTCAAAAACCGGATTCCAGATCAGATAGCTTCGCTTCTGGAATGACACAGATACGCAACACAATAACACAAACACAAAGCAATATTCTTTTAAGATTTGATTGTTGCCATCTCAGAGTTGAATTCAAGGCCAGTATTGGCTATGTTTTTTTAAATATGATAATATTATATTTATGAATGAAACTTACATAAAAAATTTTATTATAGAGTCTCAATATTTTTCTGATAGTGAATTAAAAAATGTAAAAAATCATATGTTTAAAGAAGATATTGATTTTTTAGAGGCCTTGGTTGATTTAAAACTCCTTGACCAAGAAACTCTTTCTGAGATTTCAACAACTATTATGGGATTACCAAGAGTATTTTTAGAAGATAAAATAATTCCTTTAGAAGTGCTTAAAAATATTCCAGAACCTTTAAGCAGGGAACACGATATGGTTTGTTTTGCGGAAAAAAATAATACACTTTCAATCGCGTGTTGACAATTGCAAGATATTGAAATTATTAGAAGAATAATAAAAAATAATAAAAAAGTAAATTTTTATATAGCCGATAGAAACGAAATTAAAGAAAAAAATAAATATTATGCAAAATTAATTGAAGAAGAATATTTATTTAAAAGTCAGAATGCTGCTAGAAAAATAATAAGACCAGAATTTTTTTCTATTTGCCCCAAAGAAGATTTACCAGAACATTTTAAAAAAGATATTGTTGGAGATTTATATACAGAAAAATTTATAAATAGTATTTTTGAATACGCTTTAAGCATGGAGGCCGATTTTATTTTTTTCAATTATGATGAAGAAGAAATAAATATTTCATTTAGAATTTTTAACCGAAATTATAATATTATGAAAATTGGAGAGGGTGTTCTTTATTCAATTTTATTAAAATTAAAATTTCTTTCAGATGTAAATATTTCAGAAAAATACATAATTAAACAATCTTCATTTATTTTTAAAGAAAATAATGTTTTTTTAACTTTTACGGTAACTGATTTCGGAGAAGTTTTAACAGCTCAAATAGACCAAAAGAAAAAGTTTAAATCACCTTTGGCTTATATTTCTGACAGTCAAAAAGAAATGTTTTTAATGTCTCAACGAAAAGATTCTGGTTTTCATATTTTATCAGGACATAAGAATTCAGGGAAAAGTACAACTTTATATAGTTATTTAGAATTTGATGTTGAAAAGAATAAGAATATTTATTCTTTAGAATATTCTGTTGGTCAACATATTCCCCGGACAAAACAAATTTCACTCGATGCTAAAACAAAAACATTACCTGTAATTTCTAAAATTATTAAAAATCATCCTGATGTTTTGGCCGTAGAAAATATTTCAGAAGGATTAATGCCAATTTTATTTAATTATGTATCAACATCTAAAAAAGTATTTTTATCTTTATCTAGCCAGGAAGAAAAAGATTTATTTCTAGACTTACTTTTAGAAAATGATTTTGACAAAGGGCAAATGATAAAAAATTTCTCTTTATACATTGAACATAAAACATTTAGCAAGCTTAATAAAAAAGATTTAAAAAAATATTTTTTAAATAAAGAAGAAGAAAATATTATAAAATCATTTATTGACCAATCACAAATATCAAAATTATTTTTTAATCAAAATTTAAAAAAAGAATCAAAAAATTCATTATCTAAGATAACTTTTTATTCTCAAAAAAAAGTTAATAAAAAAACTAGTTTTTTTGGAACGGCAATAAAGTCAAAGGTAAATGAGCAAGAAAAAACACATTTTCTGCAAATACATATTCACGGAATTTTTAATTTAGGTTTATCTTTAGAAAATTATTTTTTAAAGAGGCTTAAAAAAGAAAAAATTAAAAATGTTTTAAAAAAAGAAATCAAAAAATCAGTTTTAGAAAATGCGCTTATAGCTTCTTATAGAGGAGATGTGGATATTAAGGAAGTATTGAAATATTTAACTAGTTAGTAAATAAAACATCTTAGTGAAGTAATTTTCTGAACAAAGATAAGGTATCTTAAATTCGTGCCATCTCGGAAATTTCGGAAACAGTTTTTCCTCTCCGTGTCATTCCAGAAGCGAAGCTATCTGGAATCCAGGTTTTGAGGCAGAGAACACACAAATTTAATAAATTATTTTTTAAAACGACGCTGTAAAAACGTCTAAATTATTGGGTACAGATCAGACACAGACGCAAAGGAATGACACATTAAGTCATTACGTGCTGATAAGCACTAAAAAACCAAAGCATTGCTTTGGTTTTTTTGTTTGGTGGAGATGGGAAGCTACGAGCCCCCGTCCAATAAAAATTCAATATAGCTTCTACAATGATAGTTTATTTATAATCTCGCTTAAAAAAGTCCTAAATAAACAAATACTTTTAAAAGCCAGTTTTTAATTTTGGATAAAAATCAAACAATTTTTTACCCTATCTCAATTTTATTTTATCAGAGAATTTTTTCTAATTGAGAGAACGGAAAAAATTTCTGCCAAATTCTGGGAGTCTCTGCAAGCAGGACTACAACCAATTAAGCAATAGCGAATTTAGGTTGGAATGGACTTAGCATTCCAGATAGTTTAGATTTTGCATCTATATTTTTGAACTTTTTATTGTGTGCTCAAACAACATTGCAACTATATTAATATTTTTATTGTCAAATCAAAGCATCCCCATGGATTTGTATATTATATATGATACAATAAAAAAGGTCAACTTGGATTAAAAAATTAGGAGAATTGAAATGAGTTATATACATGGATTGGCAGCGCTGATAATTATAGATTTAAATTGTGATCAAAGCAAGGAACTAGAAAATATATTGGTAAAAAATGGTATGGTAAAAAAAAATTTAGAGCTCTGTGTGCCGGCTTTCTCAAATAATAAAAAAGTACAGATTTCAAAGAAAGAGGAAGAAGAAGTTTTAGATTTTTTGAAGACTATTGTAAATGATCTTGAAGAAAATTTAAATATAATTTATAAAAAATATAGAGATAATCAAGTTGGAGTTGAATATTACATTAATACTTTTAGTCGTTATGTTGCTATTGAGACATTGTTGTCTGTGAATGATAGTAAATGAATCAATTTTACACAAATTGGTTCTTTTTTTATGTTAAAATAATATTATGAAATACACAAACACATTAGTGATAAACACAGGGTCAACATCGGTAAAATATAAACTTTTTAATTATAAAGGCGCGGAAGTTTTGGCGGAAAATTTTGATAACAAACTAAAAGGAGATAAAAAAAAAGAAGATGCTTTTTTAAGAAAAATTAAATCTCTGGCAAAAACAGATGATTTGAAAGTGGCTTTCAGGGTAGTGCACGGTGGGGATATTTTAGGACCTGTTGTTTTGGATAAATCCATTGAAAAAAGAATTAAAGAATTTGCATCTTTTGCACCAATTCACAATAAAATAGTTTTGAAAAAGATTGCTAAAATGAAAAAATTTTTTCAAAAATCTTTTGATCAGAAACAATTTTTTGCTGTTTTTGACACTGACTTTCACCAAACAATTCCAGAAATATTTTCAACTTATCCTATGGACCAAAAAATTGCAAAAAAATATAAGTTAAAAAAATACGGCTTTCATGGAATTGCTGTGCAGTCAGCATTAAATAAAATAAAAGATGGTTTTGAAAAACGAAAAAAAGATTTACCAGAAAAAATTATTTTTGCTCACTTAGGCGGTGGCTCTTCATTGACTGCAGTAAAAAGTGGAAAATCAGTGGCAAACACAATGGGATTAACTCCAATTTCAGGAATTATGATGACAACTAGAGTTGGTGATGTTGATTCTGATTTAGATAAAATTTTGGCACAAAAAATGGGAAAATCTATAAATATAATTTCAGATATGTTTTCTAAAAAATCTGGATTCTTGGGCTTAACAGGAAGTTCTGATACAAGAGATATTTTAGAAAAAGCTCAAAAAGAAGAAAAAGAAAAAAGGAAAGAATTTAAAAATGAAAAATTAGCTTTTGATATTTATATTTCTCAAATAATTCAAAAAATTGGGGCTTTTACGACATTAATGGGCGGTATTGATTTGATAGTTTTTTCTGGAGGAATCGGAGAGGGTAATTCTTATTTACGAAAAGAAATTTTAGATAAAATAAAATTTTTAGGAATTGAAAAAGAAAATATTTTGACTGTAAGGGTGGATGAGGAGTTAGAAATTTTTGAGCAAATAAAAGAGCTATAATGTTAACAAGTAAACAATTGTTTACATGATACATTTATGATAATATGAATATATTATGAAAACTAAAAACACAAGCACAAAACTTAACTATTTTTTTAGCGCTATTGCAAGCAGGAAAAGAATCGATATTTTGCTGCTACTTTCAGAAAAAGAAAATCTTTCATTAAAAGAAATTTCGAAATCGATAAACACAATTCAACAGAATACATCGCTACATGTTTTCAAGCTTCTAAACAATGGAATTTTAATGAAAAGACAAAAAGGAATTGAGGTAGAGCACAAACTTACAAACAAGGGTAAAAAAATCGTAAGTTTTATTAGGAATATTGATAAAGATATAAGTGGTTAATGTAGAGCACACAAACAATTGTTTGCTTGTTTATACAAATATTATTTTATATCAAGAATATTTCAAAAGTATGTTAAAAATAGAAAAAAATAAAAATTTGTTAGATTTTAATTTTTATAAAATAAAATCTAAAACAAAATATTTTGTGGAACTAAAAAATAAAAAAGATTTTTTAGAGATTTTTCAATGGATTAAAAAAAATAAAATCAAGCAATATTTTATTTTAGGAGAAGGGGCGAATACTATTTTTGTGAATAAAAAATGTGATTGATTGGTTATAAAAATTGCAAATAATTTTTTTAAATGAAGTAATAATGAAAAAAATGAATCTATAAATAACAAACAAGCAAACAATTGTTTGTGTGAAAAAAAAAGTTTAGGAAAAGATATGGTGGAAGTGGGAGCAGGAAAAAATTGAGATAAATTTTTGGGTGATTGTCAAAAAAAAGGGTTTTATGATGTTCAGTCTTTGTCAGCAATTCCAGGAACAGTAGGAGCAGCCGCTTTTGGGAATATCGGTGCTTTCGGAACAGAAATAAAAAAATATATTTTTGGAGTTTGGGTTTTGGATATTAAAAAACAAGAATTTGTTTTTTTAGATAATGAAAAACTTGATTTCTCATATAGAAATTCTTTTTTTAAAAAAAATAAAAAAGATTTTTTAATTTACTCAGTAGTTTTTGATTTTTCTCCAAAATTTCAAAAAGAAATGAGAAAAAAATATTTAGATAAAGAATATTTTTCTTTAGTACATTTTGCAAAAAAACACAATTTAGGAATAATTAAAAAAGAAGAAATTAGAAAAAACATTAAAAAAATTCGCAGAAAAATTTATCCAGATATAAAAAAATTTCCAAATGTTGGTTCAACTTTTAAAAATACAGAAATTTCAGAAAGTCAGTTAAAAAAAATATTAAAAAAATATCCAGATATTCCAAATTGAAAATTGGAAAATAAAAAAATAAAAATACCGGCAGCATATATTTTAGATAAAGTTTTAGATTTAAATGGGAAGAGATTTGGAAATATTAAAATTGATAAAAAACGACCTTTATTTTTTATAAATATGGGTGGAGCAACAGGGGAAGAATTTTATAAACTTTGTCAGAAAATTAAAAAAATGGCTAAAAAGGAAATAGGAGTGAAATTAGAAGAAGAAGTTTATTTTATAAAATAATATTTTGCTTTATGGATCATTAATATTATATTAATTTTTTTGAAAACAATAAAAAAATTGTTTTTGAGATATTATGAGATTGAATTAAAGCTTGAACCTGGAAGCTTTCTCTTTTTTTAACAAAACACTATGAGTCTTTTGTTATATTTTTCCTTTGTGTTTGTTTAGTTTTGCATTCTTTTGTGTCTGTGTCCCTGCCTGTGTCATTCCAGAAGCGAAGCTATCTGGAATCCAGGTTTTAAAACACGGAGATAGTATAATACTCGATAGGGCTCGATCACAAGATTTAAAAAGAATATTTTGTACGAATAATTTTGTGAAAAATTATGCTCTGGATAACATAAAACCTGGATTCCAGATAGCTTCGCTTCTGGAATGACACAGACGCATAACACATTGCATAGACACTAAGGAATACTGTTGCTGTGTCTGTGTAGTTTTGCATTAGTTTTTTTAGACTCAGGAAATCGCCAAGAAAAAGCGTCATTCCAGAAGCGAAGCTATCTGATCTGGAATCCAGGTTTTTTTGTAAAATATTTAAATTAATTAAAAAAATAGAAAAACTTCGCAGTGAAACTTATCTACTTTTTTGGGGTCGAATCAGTTCAGGACTGAATCTAAGGTTTTTTGTTTTTTATATATTTAAGAGTATAATAATTTTATATTAAAAATAAATAAAAAATAATATGAATAAAAAAATTTTAAGTTTTATAAAAAAAAATAAAGTAAAGGCTGGGTTTATTGGTTTTGGTATTTTTCTAGTTTTGATACTAATTTTAAATGGATTGGTGGCCATTATTGGAAATAATTCAATGAAACCAGATATGCTTAGTTTTGGTCAAGAATCTTCAACTACAGATATGGAAATGAGTTCTTTTTCCACAAACACAGTAGGAAGAAGTATGAGCAAGATGAATATTATGTCAATTCCAAATTTTGAAAATGAAGGTAAATATGATGAAAGCATAGAAAGAAAAATAATCAAAACAGGAAATCTTTCTTTAGAAGTGCAAAATATTGAAAATGCAAAAAATAATATTTCAGAGATTGTTAAAAGATATAAAGGTTTTATTCAATCCTCTAATTTTTCAGAAGTTGAAAGATATAATCATAATGATTTTCGAAGTGAAAATAGAATAAGTCCCCCTATTTCAAAAAGTGGAAATTTTACTTTAAAAATTCCATCAGCTAATTTTGATAAAGCTTTTGAAGAATTAAAATTAGTGGCTTTAAGAGTTAGTAATGAATCTGTTTCAAGGTCAGATGTGACTGAACAATTTGCAGATTTAGAAACTCAATTAAAAAATAAAAAAGCCGAAGTGGATCAGTTTAGAAAAATTTTAGAAAGAGCAATAAAAATTGAAGATGTTTTAAAAACTACTCAGTATTTAAATAGTGCTCAAAATCAATTTGAAAGATTGCAAGGAAGAATGAACCGACTTTCAAATCAAATAACAATGTCTACTATTAGAGTAAATATAATTTCAGAAAAAGAATTTGAAGTGTTTGGAATTACTTGGTCGCCTCTTTCTGAATTTAAAAATGGTTTTTCAAATATGGTTGAAGATTTAAAAGATTTTGCAGATGGTGTAATTGCCTTTATGTTTAAATTACCTATTTATATTTTATATTTTGCTGTATTTATATTATCAATTTCAACTGCCTGGAAAATAGTTAAAGTATTAAAAAAAAGATTTAAAAGTAAAAAATAAATATATGGATAACGATATTACATTAAGAAAGCCAAATTTTATTACGATTATTCAAGATTGTAATGATGAGGGAACAAAAGGAAGAATAACCTCCAGAGTGCAAAATTTATTTAAGGGCACAATGCCATCATTCGTGGCCATAGGTGCTTATTCTGATTTGCAGGCCGCAGGTAATTTAGTGGATATTCTAGATGCCACAGAAGGGCAAGAGGGTATAATTTTAGTAAATGCAGCACCACGACATGGCAAAGGAAAAAAATATAATAATGGAGTTCCGTTTGGATATTTTTATTGAAAAAAAACGTTGGTTGTTTTAACTATAGATGAAATTATTTTAAATCTTTTGAAAGACTTGAAAATAACAAATTTCGTAGAGGTTTTTGATATTCCTGTAGTTATGGATTGGGCTTTTGAAAATGAATTAATTGAAAAGTGAATTGCGGAAAAAACTAAAAAAACTCAATTTAGATCTTTTGAATTTGAGCCTCGAGTTGCGAAATGAATTTGAATGAATTATAAAGTTCCTTCTAAAAAGCTAGAGATATTGGGAGCACATTTAAATGGACAGATATGATTAATTGATAATTTTGGAAATTGTAAAACCACATTGCTGGCTTCAAAAATAAAAGGTCAAGATTTCATAGAAACAAAAATTGGTAAATTGAAAGTTTATAATTGACTTTCTGAACTTCCAAATAATGAAACTGCTTTAGTTTTAGGCTCTTCTGGTTTAGAAAAAGAGAAATTTGTGGAAATTATAGTTCAGGGTAAAAAGGCGAATGAAATATATGATTTAAAAATTGGCGATAATATTTTTGAAAAATAAAATATTTATTATTTAATTTCTTTTTGCCATTTTGAAAATATTAGATTAAAATTTGACTTGGGAGTTTTCTTTTTTCTTTTTTTTAACAAAATGATTAATGTGTTAAGATGAAAGTATGTATAAACTAAAAAAAATAAAGGCAAGAGAAATTTTAGATTCTCGTGGAAATCCAACAATTGAAGTAGAAATTATTGCAGAAAATAAAAAATTATTTAGTAAAAAAAAAATAAAATCTTGAGCCCAAGTTCCTTCGGGCGTTTCCACAGGTCAATTTGAAGCTGCCGAATTAAGAGATGGAGATATGGAAAGGTTCGGGGGCAAGTGGGTTTTAAAA
>CAZDWR010000006.1:0-12137 GCA_964509275.1 uncultured Candidatus Saccharibacteria bacterium | reverse complement strand
TATTTATATAAATTATTATATACAAAAATAAAAGAAAATAAAAGATAATAAAAATGAAAATTTAATAAGTAGTCAACTTTAACAATGTTTGCGTTTATGTCATTGAGACTGTTTCTGTGTCCTTACACAACTTAATTGCGCAATTCAGGTTTTTGTTATGACTAAAAAATTTATTTTATGTAATTTAGATATTTTATGATTTTAATCCTGAGTTGTACAGTCAAGTTGTGCAATGACAGACACAGGCAATCAATTCAATGATAATAAATCCCGTAACACAAATAAATTCCCGTTCCAACCAATTTAAAATAAAATAAAAAAACTAAAAAAGAAACTTTTCAAAAATAACAAATAAGAAGAACGAAATGTAAAAAATAGTTGCAAATAACATTCCGAAAATAACTTTTTTAGATTTTCATTCTTTTGGAACTTTTTTTACTTCTAATAAAAATAGTAAAAATGCAATTACCCCCATTGAGAACGCATTAATAACTGCTCCCGTGATTATTAAATATTTTGGTTTTTCAAAACCTAAAGCAAATATAGTTAAGCCAAAAATAACTGCTGCTATAATTGACCAAGAATAAGCTTTTCTATCACTAATTTTTTTTTTTTCATTTTTCTGATGAATTTTTAGCATGTTTTGTAATTCTTCCTAAAAAATCTAAAATACCTAATTGAACACCAAAGATAGCAAATGCTCCTAAAATAATAAAAGAATATCCAACCACTGGTGATATATCTCTGGAAAATATTTCAGCCTCTAAAATTAAAAAAGAAAAATCTTCATTAATTCCAGAGACGCCTTTCAAAACAACGTAAGAAATATACGAAAGCATTGAAATTATGATAATTCCGCCACCTCAAAAAAATATTAAATTTTGTTTAAATACTTTTTTTATTGATATGTTTAGTTGATGTTTTTTTTCTTGACCTTGCTTGTTTTTTCTTTTTTCCCTTTCCTTCTTTCTTTCTTCTAAAACGTAAAAAGAGTTTGCTAACAATAAATTTCCGCCACTTCCAGCATAAGCTATTGCTCCCAAAAACATTACCAAAAATCCCCCAGCTAAAAACTCCTTAGGAACAAAATTATATCCGTCTCCTATTCCGACAAATCCTTGTAACATTTCTCAAAACATTTTTAAATCAAAATATCAAATAAATAAAAAAATTGTAAGTAAAAATAACATTCCAATAGCTATTTTTTCTAAATACAATATTCTTCTATACGCATTTTTTGAAAAAACTAAAATACTTCCAGCGCTTAATAAAATAAATATTGATAAAGGTAAGAAAATTTGCTCGCTTAAACCAAATCCTCCAACAATTAAAGACGAAGAAAGTGCCGAAAAACCAGGTCAACCAAATCCAACTAAAGTAGAAAATATCACTCAGGCAAAGGCTCAAGCAAAAACTTTAGAAAATGAAAGAATAATATCTTGCCCAAATATTATAGTATTTCTGGAAATAATTTGAATTAAAAATAATTGTAAAGAAATTCCCAGTAAAGCTCCCCAAAGAATTCCAAAACCATAATTTGCTGATAAATAAGGTCATAAAATAAACTCACCTGACCCGATACCTAAAGCTAAAATTAAAAATGCTGGACCAAAATTTTTAAAAATGTTTTCTTTTTTTTTAACTTTATTGTTAATCATTTTTTAAGTATTCTTCAATTTTTCCATTAAACTTTTTAAAATTTTTCTTTTCCGCACTTCAACGAGCTAAATCATCAACTCTTTCATTATATTTTTCTCCAGAATGTGCCTTTACATAAAAAAAATTTATTTCATTTTCTTTTTCTAAGTAACTTTTCATATCTGAAATTTCAAGCCAGTATTCTTTATTTAAAACATCTTTATTTGCCGCAGTTTTTCAATTATTTTTCTTTCAATTTGTAATTCATTTTTCTAAACCATTAATACAATATTTTGAATCTGAAAAAATATCAACTTTATAATTAGAAATATTTTTGTCTATCATTAACTTAAAAGACTGTTTTAAAGCTTCTAATTCCATTTGATTATTTGTGGCCAACTTTTGATATCCCGAAATTTCATAAGCTTTTTTATCTGTTAAAAAAATAGCTCCTCACCCACTACTACCAGGATTTCCCAAAGAAGAACCATCTGTGTAAATAATAATTTGGTTTTTTAAAGCTTTTTTGAAATTATTATCTTCATTTTTTTTCATAATAAAAGTATATTAACATTTTTATTATAAAAATAATAAAATATATATTTTTAATATCTTATGCTTCCAAACCTGGATCACGGATAACTAGTTTTTTCCCACACTCGCAAGCTCGTGTGAAAAAACTGTTTCCGAGATGACAGAGTAGAGATGACACGAAAAAGAAAAATTGTTTTGAAAATTTATTTTAAAAAATTTTTTAAAACTTCACATCTATATTTTTCTTTGCTGGGTCACTTTCGGCAAGTTCAAAAAATTCTTTTTGTTTAAAGGAAAAAGTTTTAGCTACAATTGAAGATGGAAATATTTCAATTTGTGTATTATATTCTTGAACTGTATTGTTAAAAAATCTTCTTGCTGCTTGAATTTTATCTTCAACGTCAGCTAATTCTTCCTGTAATTTTAAAAAATTTTCATTAGCTTTTAAATCAGGATAGTCTTCTGCAACAGCAAATAATTTTCCCAATGTTCCAGAAAGTCCGCTTTGAGCTCCTGAAAATGCTGCCATTTGTTCCATGGTCACATTTGAAGCATCAATATTTATTGCTGTTGCTTTTGCTCTGGCATCCATTACCTTTACTAAAGTTTCTGATTCGTGTTTTGCATAACCCTTTACTGTTTTCACTAAGTTTGGCACTAAATCATATCTCCTTTTTAATTGAACATCCACATCAGCCCAACCTTCTTCAGCTCTAATTCTTTTTCGTATCAATGTATTATAAATTAAAATAACTCAAATAATTACTAAGGCAATAATTCCCAATATCACTAACCCGACAATCCCTAAAAATCCTAAAAATGTTGCCCCTTGATTAATGACCTCATTGTTAACTGTATTTTCTAAAACTATTTCTGTATTTTCCATTTTTAATTTATTAATTTATAATTATAAAAATTATATCATAATTTTAGTAAAAAAGAGCAGAAAATTTAATGAAAACAAGCGACCGAAGGTCGCGTGTTTTCATTAAATTTTCTGCTCTTTTTTATAATTAAATATTCTTCTTTATTCCAGTGTCTCATAACTGTTTTTTTTCTGGACAACCTCCTTCACCGTCTGATTTATCATTAACACATCAGTCAAATATTTTTCCACCTATCACGACTCTAACATTATTAACTGCGTCAAATTGTTTTGCTGCTGATTCCACCTCTTCTTTAAAATAAAACGCACTCATTCCTCCAACAGGAAATCACGTGCCAGTTAACTCAATAATAGCTGTATCTTCTTCCATAGAAATTGAACCAAACTTAAAACCATTTCAAATACCCTCTCTTTCATTTTCAATTGTTGAGCGGATTTCAAAAAGTTTTTCTAAAGTTGCTTCTATTTTAGATTCTCTTACCGGAACTAAGTATTCATCATAATTTAAAGAAAATCCACCATCATCAACAAGCTCTACTCTAGGAATTTTCACAGTCATTTCTTCTTCCTTACTAAAAGTGTTTTCAGGAACTGATTTTATTATATCTGTTAATTCTCAAGATTTTTTAGAAATATTTTCTGACACATCTAAATTACTTGTATTATAAATTCTTTCCTTAACTCTCAAAAGATAATAAGTTCCTACTTCATACTCAAAGCCATAAATTTCACCGTGATGGAAACCTCAATCACCATTTTCTTTTTTAACCTGTAAACACATTCTTTTTTCACCTGCTATTTCACATTCCCTTTTACTTCTACTAATTTCCACTAAAAATTCACTTTCTTCTATAATTTCAAGATTTTTATAAGCATCTAATAAATTACCGTCAACATCTTCATTAATCATTTCTGGTTCTGTTAATTCTTTTATAAAAACATAAGTTCCATCAGAACATTGTCCTGGGAAAGCTTCACTTACTGGATACCCGGCTGTGATGCACTCTTCAAAATTAGTTATTTTAGGTTCTTCTTGTGATCTAAATAATCCTGATAATATTAACATTACCAAAATTATTACTAAGATTATTATTATTTTTTTAGACATATTTTTTTTATATTATTTTATATTATAATTTAGATTTTTAATCAGTATATTATAGCACAAAAAAAATTATCATAAAGATTAAAAAATTAAAAACCGTGCTATAATTCCCCGAATAATATAAAATAAAATGAGCAACGGAGCATCTATAATTTCATTCAAAGACGTGTCTTACGAACACCAAGAAAATCAACCTATTTTAACAGAGACTAGTTTTGCCATTCGCCGAGGAGCAAAATTAACTTTAATGGGAAAAAATGGAGCTGGAAAATCTACTCTTTTTGGGTTGATAACTAAAAAATATGAAGCGACAGAGGGTTTCATAAACATACTACCAAATACTTCTGTTGCGGTTTCCAGACAGGTAATCCCGCCAAATGAAATGGAATTAACAATCAGAGAATTTTTTCAAAACATATTTTTAGAAAAAGTTTATGCTATTGACCCAATGATAGATGAAGTTTTGGATATTGTAAATTTATCACCACCTCTTGAAATTTCCTCAGAATTTAAAGAAAGAATAATTGGAAGTTTTTCGGGTGGACAACAAGCCAGGTTGTTGCTTGCTTCAGCTTTAATACAAAAACCACAGGTTTTATTATTAGACGAGCCTACAAATAATTTAGATACCTCTGGAATAGAACATTTAACAGATTTTTTAAAAAATTATAATAAAACGGTTATTGTTATTTCCCATGATGCTGATTTTTTAAATTCATTTACAGAAGGAGTTCTATATTTGAATTCCCAAAATAAACAAGTAGAAAAATACGACGGAAATTATCATGATGTAGTTGCTGAAATTGAAAGACAAGTGGCAAAAGAAAAAAGGAAAAATGCTCAGGCAGAAAAAGAAATTCAAGCGAATAAAGATAAAGCGAATTTTTTTGCACACAAGGGTGGCAGATTGAGAGCAGTAGCAAAAAAAATGCGTGAAAAAGTAGAAGATTATGAAGAAAATAAAATTGATGTTCGAAAAGAAGATAAAACTATTCGTCAATTTACCATTGAGACTCAAAATTCTATTCCGCTAGAAATTTTAAAATTATCAGAATACACTGTTTTTGTAAATCACAGACCAAAAAAAATAAAGTGTAATGTTGTTTTAAAACGTGAAGACCACATTCATATTATCGGACCAAATGGAATTGGTAAAACTACCCTTCTTGAAAGCTTTGCTTCTGGAAATGCTGATGGAGAAGAAATTGCTGATGGTGTAAAAGTTGGATATTACAGACAAGATTTTTCAAATTTAGATTTTGAAAAAACTCCTCGAGAAATTTTATTTTCCGTAATGGAAAAAGCAGAAGAGGAAAAAATGCGATCATTAGCTTCTGGATTTTTAATAGACAAAGATATTATAAATACAAAAATAGCCCTGCTGTCTGAAGGACAAAAAGGTTTAGTGGCTTTTGCCAGACTTGCTTTAATGAAACCAGGGCTTTTAATATTGGACGAACCCACAAATCATATTAACTTCCGTCACATTCCTGTAATTGCTAAAGCCTTATCTGAATATAAAGGTGCAATGATTTTAGTTTCTCACGTCCCCGATTTTGTAGAAAAAGTTGGAGTGGAAGAAATTTTTGATTTGGGAAAGGGGCTTTAATGTAGCTAAAATTTTCTTTTCAAAAAGGTATAAAATTGCTATAATGCCGATGTTGTAATGTTTTTTTGCATTGTAACCTTGTGTTTTATTTTTGTGACTGTGTGTCTGTGTCTTTGTGTCATTGTCTCGAGCGCCTGTGTTATTCCTTTGTGCTTGTGTCATTCCAAAAGCTTGCTATTTGGAATCCAGAATTAAAGTTACAAAACATATAATTTTAATAAAGTATTTTGTACAAAAAATTTTGTAAATAATTATACTCTTAATAAGATAAGACCTGGATTCCAGATAGCTTCGCTTCTGGAATGACACAGATACTAATATGGTGGCTATGCCAAAAAAATTAGAATGGTTATTACTTCGGTTCAAACCGAATTTAAAAATTATTTAAAAAATTTTAAAATAGTAAAAAATATGGTGGCTATGCCAAAAAAATTAGAATGGTTATTACTTCGGTTCAAACCGAATTTAAAAATTATTTAAAAAATTTTAAAATAGTAAAAAATATGGTGGCTATGGTATAATGGTTATTACTTCGGTTTGTGGTACCGACAACCCCGGTTCAACTCCGGGTAGCCACCCCAAAATAAAAAGATGGAAAATGCTTCGCATTTTTCATCTTTTTATTATTTATTTTTTTAAAACTCGTTAAAAATTAAATTTAACAAATAATTTCTGTGTTTCACAGAAGTCATTCACTTTTTATATAAAAAAATAATTTATGATAAATTTTCTACTTTATCAAGATATTTTATTACTTCATTCCAACTTAAAAATTCACTTGAACCAAACTTCAAAAGATTACCTTGAAATCTATCTGATCCATTTTTATCTCTATCATCAATAAGATACTCACCTACATTTAAAAAATATTGAATCCCTATCTTTACCAAAATACTTTTTTATCCAGTTAATTTTATCTTACAGAGCAGTGTCATTTGCCCACGAAGATGATGCTAATATATAAATATCAAAATGATTATTAAGATACTTTACAGATTCTATTACCCTATCAATTGGCAACATAGTTTTAAATATACCTGAAACTTCGACATATCTACCTTTATACTTTTGTTTATCTTCTTCTGTAAGCTGGTCTATCCCAAAATTAAAATCTACGACAACACCATCCATATCAATATACATAATTTTATTTTTTGTTCCATTTTTCATATAATTTGATTATACGATTTTATTATATTTTTTTGTTACCGTTTTATATTTCTATATTACTTAGAAGTTAAAGCTCAGTATTTCAAAGCATCTTTCTTGGTTTTAAATTTTTTATCTTTATATTCAAAATATTTAACCTTATACTCAATTTGTAAAATGCATTTTTTTTTACCTCATTATTATTAATATAGTTACTGGGAACATTAAATAAAATAATCAATAAAACTAATCCAAAAACTATTTTAGTTTTTTCTTTTTTTATAAAATATAATATAATTCATTTTTCTTTTTGTAAAAGATAAAACCCAGAAATAAAAACTGGGTTTTTGATATATCACTTTAGGTTTTCAAGAAATTTAATCTCTCGTTTCAAAAGCTTTATCATATTCTCATCATAGATATTTTCAACTGAAACATAAGTTATTTCACCAAAAGGAATAACTCCTTTTTTTCTTGCTTTATATAAATTCCAGCAAGTTCTTGGTAAATCACCTTTTTTCAAAACATATCCGTCATTTTTGATTTTTTCAGTAACTAAAGATAAGTCAGTGAAAATTTGATGAGGTTGTCCGTGAGTAAAAACCACAATACCGATATTTTTATTATTAAGCTTCCTAATATTATTAGAAAGCTTAATTGCTTGATTATAAAACCTCAACAATATATCTTTATAACTCTCACCATAACTTCTAAAATACTGCTTTAACTCTGGATATTTATTCTCAGTATCTTTTGTTGAAAAATCACCAAATTGATAAGTTAAATTATCTTCTTCTAAAAAAATTTCTTTAGAAAATACTTTTCCCGCAATTTTTAAACCATTGAAATAATCTCCAGCCTCGTAATCACTTGGGAGAACAAAATTTCCTTGGTCTATTTCTCTTAAATTTTCATCAATATTAAAAATGATTTTGATTTGAGATTTTTTCTTTAAAAGAATATCCCTCACAAATTTCGCTGTTTCAATAGCTCTTTTTTTTGAAGATATTGTAAAGATGAGTTTTTTATATTCGTTCTCTAAAGAATATTTATAAATTTCATCAGCTAACTTTCTCGCAAGATTTTTTTGACCTGGAATAATTCCAGTATCTCTGCTAATTGTTAAGTCATCTATGTCTTCTAAATGCTTAACTATTGGTATTTTCTTTGTTCTATTTATCATTTAATACTCCTTTTATGGATTTTGAATATAGAATGAAAATATAATATCACATATTATATAGATAAGCAATAAAGAAATAGATTACAAAATTTATCTTTTAACTTCTTCTAGAATGATTTTTTCTCTTATGGAAATATATTCTCCTATAATATTTGAAAAACCATCTTCTTCTACTGTTTTGATAGCTTCTTCAATACTCAATCATTTAATTTCAAAACCTTTTACCTTTTCTTTTTCTGTAAAATATGGCTCTCCTTTTTCACCAATAACTTTAGCAGTATAACAATATGAGTTTTGAATAGTTTCTGAAGTTTTCTTTATTTCACTTATCAAGCCTAATTCAGAAATTATTTCAATATTAACCCCAGCTTCTTCTAAACACTCTCTTTTTAAAGCTTCTTCTTTTGTTTCGCCTTCATCAATTCCGCCTCCAGGCAATTTATGGAAATTATCTTTTGAAACATTCATTAAAGCAATATTATTTTCATTATCAAAAATAATAGCTCTTACAGTATTTCTCACCTTATAATTATTAAATTCTTCTGATATAGAATTTTCTAAATTTATTGTTTTTAATTCTAGCATAAATCAAATTATATCATATATTTATTACCTTTTTATAAGAATTGTTACATTATATAGTGTAGAGAGTCCAAGTTTGGTTTATGATTCGATCCCAAAATAAAAAAGATGGAAAATGCTACGCATTTTCCATCTTTTTTATAATTAACTTTTAATTTTAAACTCAATACTTTTTACTTTTATTTTTTTATCTAAAAAATAATTTTCATTTTTTATATTAAAATAATTTTTGATTTTGACTTTATCTTTCTTATTCATAATCTTATTTTAATTCTTTAAAATTATTCTTACTAATAACTTTTTTACCAGTTTCTTTTTCTATTTTTTTTCTAGCTTCTCCAGCAATTTTTCCTCCTTTTTTAACATCAGTCTTTATTGCTTTTAACCCTTTTGAATTTTTTGCTTTGGAAATATCTGCAGAAGTTGCTTCTGCCAACATTGTTAAAATAAGTTCAACATCTCCCATATGGTCTCGAAGATTATCTTTATTTTTTTTATCCAGTTTTTTTAATTTCATTAAAGATTTATAATCTTTTTCAAAAACTCCTTTATAAATTTCATTCGTTAAAATTCCAAATTCCATTCCTTTAATATCTCGTTCTTTCCATTCATCAGTTAAAGTATTTCTAACTGCTATTCCTCTCATTCTTTTATCTACTCAATCTTTGGGATAACCTTTTTTGTCATAAATTTCTTTTGCTCTATTCACGGCTAATTCTGGGTCTGCAATTTCCTCAATTCTTTCTCTTCCAACTTTTGCCAACCATCTTTTAAATGGTTCTGCTTTTGGTGATGAGATAGATTGTATAATTCTAAACATTCCTTCTAAATCAGAGGTGGTTATTTTTCTTTTTTTTCCATCCTTAGCAATCATTTCAAGGGGGGTACAAATTGTACCCCAGTTGCCCGATAGTTCTTTGTCTCTTTGTCTAAGCTTTTTAATATACTGCTTAACATCACTTGAACTAGTTAATATTTGAACCACATCAGCAACAGCAAAATATCATTTATTATTTTTCCAAACCTTTCTAACTTCTTTTTCTTCAAATACAGTTACCTCTATATTTTTGATTTGCTTTGTTATTTTCATATTATTACTTACATTAAGGATATTTTTATTATACTTTACTTTACCTTACATCTAAAATTTAATCTAAGAATATTCCTAAGCTAAAAAATTAGTTGCAACACTTTCAATTAAAAAACAAAGAAAAAATCGCCAAAAGCGATTCTCTCAGTCCCACTGGTCTATAAACTCCAGCAGTATATCAAAATTTTTTACTAGTTTATTTGTTCCACATCATTCTCTCTTATTCCACCTTCCGGTTCCTCTATTTTTAGATTTACTCTAGAATTGTTTTTCATTCCAATAACTCTCAATAATGTCCTAATTGCGCTTGCAGTCCTTCCTGATTTTCCTATAACTTGAGCCATATCGTCTTTATGAACTTTTAAAGTTAGGAGAACTCCCATCTCATCTATCGTTCTATTAATTAATATCGCATCAGGGTTTTCCACTAGTTCAATTATGACCATTTCCAAGAAATTTAAATCCTTCTCTAAACTATCTTTGTCTGTCTTTATCATGCTTGAGTATAAATAAAATACTTTATATTTCTAATGAATAGAAACAAAAGTAACCTAGTAATAAACCGGAGCTCCTGACTACCTATCTAGTGAAACAAAAGCTCCTTAAAATAATTTTAACAGAAAAAATAAAACTATCAATAAAATCTGTGTATAACTTTAAACTATTTTATTAGCAAACGAAACGAGTGTTGGAAAAAGAAATGAAGCATAACGGAATTTCTTTTTCCGACCGAGTGAGTGAAGCTAATATAGGATCAATACCTCGGAGATTGCTGTAAGGATCCTTTATTTTATTAGACTTGTTTCCCTCCTCTTAAAAAATCTTGAAATTCTTCTAATTCATCTCATTGACTTTCACTTGCTAAGCTGGCTTGTTCTGGTCATGTCGCTGGATCATGAAAAGTAAATCTGCTCCCAGCATCTTTTAAAACTTTTTCTAAATCACCTACAGTGCTTTTAGACAAATCTTCTCAAGTATCTATTCCAGATTTTTTTAAAATCCCTTCAATCTTAGGACCAACTCCCTCAACAATTTTTAAATTATTATCCTTAAGTCCAGCAGGTGAAAGTTTTTCTTTTTCTTTCAAGATTATTTCTTTTTTCTTTACATTGTTTTCTGAATAATATTCTTTTTTATTTTCATTAATAAAAAAAGTTTCTCAAAGTCATCTTGCAATTCACCCAAAAACAAAAGCAACCAACAACATGATTAAGATTTCTCCCAATGCATCATTCCCCATATAATCAATTTTTATACTATTATTAAACATATTTTTAATTTATTTTTTTTATTTTTTTATCTTTCAGTCCTCACTTTTATTAAATTTTTCTTTAACAAGATTAAAACAATATAATTGATTTATTTTTAGTCTTGTTTTTGGTCCAACAATTCCTTTTAAAACTACTTGATCTTCTCTTATTATCTTATGCTTAATTTGCATTCTAGCAACTGCATTTTTATCATTAATTGAATATATTCCATCAATAATCAATCCTTCCCCTTCAATTTTATTCAAAAACATCTCTAGCTTTATAACTTCATTAATATTATTTAAACTTCCCACTCTGATGTTCTCTTGTAAATATGCTGAACAGGTATAAGTTTTTTTAATTATATTTTTTTTCTCTTCATAAAAATTATTTTCTTCAAATTCACCATAATTTTCTTCAATCATTTGAACTTTTACTATTTCTTTATTTTTTATCTCACTCTTGCAAAAATTGTTTATATTACAAACATACCAGTAAAAACTTATTAAAACTCAAAAAATAAATAAAAGCAGAATTAAATAAAAGCTTTTTTTACTATAAAATTTATTCATAATCCGTACATTATACAAGATATAAAAAATATTGTAAAATATTTTCTACATTAAAAGTAGATAAAATGTGTACAACATAAAAAATTCCCCGTCTATTCAAATACTCTTTTTTATCTATTTACTTTGACTTCAATAAATGATGTAAAAATTAAAATTGCCATAATGACAACAAAAAAAATAAAAATTGTAATAAAAAAATGTTTACTAAATATTTTTTTTTTTGTTTTTTTGCAAGACATATTATGATTTATTATTTATTAATATATCCACTAATTATACTATAGATTTTTTAGCCCTGCATTAACGTTCTTGGATTCAACTCTGAATTTGAAACAATCAAATTTTAAAAACAATACTGATTTGTGTCTGTGTTTGTATCTGTGTCATTCCAGAAACGACGCTTTTTCTTAGCGATTTCCTGAGCTTAGAAAAACTAATGCAGAGCTCAGTTATCTGTAAACCAGGGTTAAGAATATAAGACAAATAAATTTAATAAAGTATTTTTTAAGAAGAATTTTATAATTAATTACACTATTCAT
>CAZDWR010000005.1:0-13826 GCA_964509275.1 uncultured Candidatus Saccharibacteria bacterium | reverse complement strand
GGATCCAGGTTTTTAAGCATAGAACGTATAAATTTAATAAAATATTTTATAAAAATAATTTACTAAAGATTTAATGTTTGGTAACTTCAATCCTGGATTCCGGGTAACTACGTTCCCGGAATGACACAAACAAGTTGTAAGTTGTAAGTTGCAAGTAACACAGACACAGTGTTTGTGTTTGTGCTATTGCGTCTGTGTCATTCCAGAAGCGAAGCTATCTGGAATCCAGGATTAAAGTAGGAATATCCAAATTAAATATTGTGAAGTTTAATAAAACCAACATAAAACCTGGATTCCGGGTAACTGCGTTCCCGGAATGACACAGACGCAATGACGCAAACACAAAGGAATGACACAGACGCCAACACAGGACGCATTGACGCAGACGTGCTGACACAGACACAAAGGAATGATGCAAGCACAAAGCAGTATTATTTTTAAAATCTAATTATTCCAGGTTCAAGTTTTAACCTAAGAAAATAATTTTTTATAATTCTATCAATACAACTTTTATGTTAATTTCATTTATTTTCATTATATCTTCAGATGAAATTTCAGTATAATTTATATTTTTAACTCCTGCCACTCTTTCAAGCTCTTCTTTATACTGTTCAATAAAACTTATATTTTCATTCATAGAGTCTATTTTCAACTCCACTATATCACTAACTTGCAAGAATGCTTTCTTTCTCATAATTTGCACTTGTCTTAAAAATTCTCTAAAATTACCTTCTTTTTGTAACTCTGGGGAAATTTCTTTATCAAGAATAATCAGTATTTTATCTTTGCTGTCTTCCGATTTTTCTCCCAATTCTTTTGAAAAATATTCTTGATTTTTCTTTGCTGTTTCTAAATTCTCCTCTCAAATAATATTTTTAATATTTAATTCATCAAGAATAATTTCAGAATATTCTATGTATTTTTTTTTATCTACTCCAACAACTAAAATTGACTCCAACGGTTGTCTAACTTTAAATCCTGAAACATTTCTTGCTTCTAAGCCTAGTGAAACTAATTCACGAACCAACACCATATTTTCTAAAATATCATTTTTTAAAAACTTGTCGGATAAAGTCTTTTTTGAAGTTGGTCAATCCTCTAAATGCACTGACTCTTTGTCATTTTCATTTTTTAAAGATTGTCATAAAAATTCTGATAAAAATGGAGCTATTGGGGCGATTGTTTTTGCAAAAGTTTTTAAAACTTCTTTTGTGGTCGCGAGCGCAAAATCCCTATCATTTACGTCATTACTTTTAAATCTATCTCTTGATCGACGAATGTATCAAGTAGAAAAATCATCAACAAAATCTATAAAAGGTTTTGTAGCGATATCTAAACTATAATTTTCAAATCCTTCTGTTACCTCTTCCGCTAAAACTCTTGTTCTTTCTAAAATCCACTTATCCAAAATATTTTTAGAGTCTGAAGCTTTTTTAAATTCTGTTGTATCTTTTTTGTATAAATCATAAAAAGCTAAAATATTTTTTGTTTTCATTACCACCTTTTTCATAATTTCATCAACTCCTCTTTCCATAAAAGCTGGAGAATCTCCCTTAACTATTGGTGAATTCATTAAAAATATTCTTAAAGAATCTGCTCCATAAGCATTTAAAACTTTACTTACTGGAGGATAATTTTTTAATGATTTCGACATCTTTTTTCCGTCTTCTGCCATGAGCATTCCGTGAACCACTACATTTTCATAAGCGGACTTGCCAAATAGTGCTACAGATAAAATTAACATGGAATTAAATCATCCTCTTGTCTGGTCTTGCCCTTCAGAAATAAAATTTGCCGGATAACCAATGCTTTTTTCAGGATTGAAAATATCTTTATTTTCAAAAGGATAATGTTTTGATGCGAATGGCATTGCTCCAGATTCAAATCAACAATCAAAAACTTCTCCAATATAATTATATTTTTTTCCATCTTCTATAAAAGATATCTGATCAATAAAAGGTCGGTGATAATCTAATTCATAATTTTCATTGTGTGGAATTGGAGCAAAATCTAAATCATACAGCTCAGCATTTTTAATTTTTTTACAAGAATCTGTAAATATTCCCATATCTTCTTCGTTAAGACCGTCGGCTCCTTCTAAGGCCGCCATCACCACAGCTCCGTGTGAAACAATCAAAATATTTTTATCTTTATACTTTAAATCAACATCGTAAATAAATTCCATAACTCTTTTTCCTAAATCTCTTGCTGATTCTCCGTCTGCAAAAACTTTATCAAAAGTATATTCATTTTTTAAAAAATCTTTAAAAACATCTGTGCTGCTTCCAGCCTTATCACCAAAATCACTTTCTCTAATTCGTTGATCAAAAACAATTTCTTCTTTCTTTATTCCAATTTCTTTAGCAATAATTTCGGCCGTTTCTTTTGTTCTCTCAAAGGGCGATGAAATAATAACATCAATTTGTTTATTTTTTATTTCTTCTATTTTGTTACTTACTTGAGATTTTCCATTCACTGTTAGCTTATCACCAAATTGACCTATTTTTGATGATAAAATATGTTTTACATTTGCTTCTGATTCGGCGTGTCTTATAAAAGTATATTTATTTTTTGAACGAGTTTTATCTTTCAATTCTGCTAAAGAACCAATCATTTTATAATCTCCTGTTTCTTTATTTTCTCAAATTGGCAACGGTGCTCCTCAATATCTAGAACGAGAAACAGCTCAATCTCTGGTAGACTCTAATCAATTATGAAATCTTTTTTCTCCAATATATTTTGGCACTCAATTAATTTTTTTATTTTCACTAACCAAAGTATCTTTAATTTTTGGAGCATTAATAAATCAAGAGCTAGTAGCATAATTTAAAAGTGGTGTATCACATCGTCAACAATGAGGATATGAATGTTCATATTTTTCTTTAAAAAATAATTTTCCCTTATGAGCTAAATGTTTAATAATTTCTATGTCTGCCTCTTCGTGAAAATCTTTTTTTCTAACCAACATTCCAGCAAAGTCAGTAACATCTTTTGTAAATTCTCCATTCATTAAAACGTGCTGAACCCAGGGCAGATTATTGGCTTTTCTCATCTTTAAATCATCTTCGCCAAATGCTGGGGCAATGTGAACAATTCCAGTGCCGACTTCTGTTGTTACAAAATCAGCTGGATAAATTTTTCATCCGTTTTCTTTATTTTCTAAATTTTCCTTTTTAGAATAATAGTCAAAAAGTGGTTCATATGATTTTCCAACTAATTCCGAACCTTTAAATTCTTCAATTATTTCTAGTTTTAAACCAGCTTCTTTTTCAATTTTTTCAAAAAGCTCTTTGGCAAAAATATATTTTTCAGAATTTTCTTTATTTCTAGTTTTTACATATTCAATCTCATTTCCAATAGCTAGGGCAACATTTCCTGGCAAAGTTCAAGGAGTTGTTGTTCATGCCAAAATAAAAGTTTTAGCTTCGTCAATTAATTCAAATTTTGCTGTAAGAGTTAAATCTTTAATATCTTTATAGCCTTGACTTATTTCATTATTTGAAAGTGTAGTTTCACAACGCGGACAAATATGCATTGGTTTAAAATCTTTTGAAATTAAATCTTTTTTATTTAATTCTGAAAAAGCTCATCATAATGATTCTGTATATTTTGAATCTAATGTTTTATATGGCGTTTCCATATCTACCCACCTTCCTGTTTTTGGCATTATTTTTTTTCATTCTTCTTCATATCTAAAAACAGATTCTTTACACTTTTGATTAAATAGTCCAATGCCATATTCTTCTATTTCTTTTTTTGAATTTAAGCCAATTTCCTTTTCAATCATGTTTTCAATTGGCAATCCGTGACAATCTCAACCTCATTTTCGTTGAACTTTAAAACCTGTCATAGTTTTATATCTTGGAATTACATCTTTAATTGTTCCAGGGACAATATGACCATAATGAGGCAGTCCTGTGGCAAAAGGAGGTCCATCATAAAAAATAAATTCTTTTTTTCCGTTTCTATTTTCAATGGATTTTTGAAAAATATTTTCTTTATTCCAAAATTCTAAAATTTTAGCTTCATCTTTGGCAGTTTCAGACAAGGGAAAATCTTCTATTTTATTTTCTTCAGCGTGTCCAGCAAAATTATTTTTTGTGTTACAGATAAGTTCCCCATTTTCACTTTCTTTATTTTTTATATTCATAATTAATATTTTATCACACTTTGACTTTCAATAAAATAAATATCTGGATTAAGACTTGAATTTGAAACAATTATACTCTAAAACAATATTGTTTTGTATTTGTGTTTATGTCTGTGTCATTCTGCGTCATTGCGTCGGGCGGTCTGTGTCATTCCAGAAGCGAAGCTATCTGGAATCCAGGTTTTAAAACATAGAATATATAGACTTAATAAAGTATTTTGTACGAAGAATTTTGTGAAAAACTTGCACTAGAATCCCCTCGGGCATTGAACGGTTTTTGACTTTAATCCTGGATTCCGGGTAACTGCGTTCTCGGAATGACGCAGACACACGACACAGACGCAATAGCACAAACACAAAACATAATACAAATTTATAATTATTTATCACTGCTTTTTTGTTCAGGTTTTGCACTTTCTCCTCCGCTGCTTTCTCCGGCAGAACTTTTTTTATCATTCATATCATTTGTTGTAATCTTTTGGAAGTCAAAATCTGATTTATTTGCGCTATAAATAGCTTTTCCTGCTTCTCTCAAAACCCCGCCAACTGTTTTTCCAGCACCTCCTAAAATAACTTCTTTTTGTGATCTAGTTTTATTCTCGCTAGATTCTCTTGCCTCTCTGAGAACCTTAATATCAATATTCCCCGTATACGCATCAATCATAAAGTTTTCATAACCATCAGCATCTCCCTTGAAATGATTCTTCATTGTTTTTGAAAGTTCACTTGATTCATTATCCGTCATATCTCTATATTTTATACTGCCAGTTTCTAACATTTTCATATTATCCTGACTCTTTTCTTCATTTTCAATACTAACCAACTCAGAAACACCATTTTCCATTTTTTCCATTACCTTAATCAATTCTGGTATAGTTTCTTCCAAACCAACAGATTTAGCCTCTGCTAAAATATTTCTTAAGGAAGTCTCAATATTTGATTCAGTGTCTGGATCATAATTATATTTTAAATTACTTTCAATGCTGTTAACATAACTTTCTACTTTTTGTTTTTTATTCTCTAATTTTGAAGCGTTTTTTCTTTGATTTTCTTTTTTCTTCTCTTGCTTTTCTTTCTTTTCCTGGTCTGACTTTCGCGCCTCATTTTCTTCATCAGTAGTTGCATAATTAGCTCCAACGAATGACATAACTGTTCTTCCCGCTCTGTTTACAAAACTTTGTTCTCCAGGCTTCATAACTGTTGAAGCAACCAATCCTTTGTCAGAATTGTTGTGTGCTTCGTCCACCATTTCATTTCTTTCTTTTTTAACTTGTTTTTTAGATGCTGCTTGTTCTGATGTTGGATTTTTTATTTCATTTAAAATTTTTAATGATTTATTCAACTCTCCTCATTTTTTATTTTTTCTTGGGTCTACAAAACTTTCAATCTTATTTGCTACTGCTCCTGTGTCTTTTAATAAAATTTCTCCGTCTTTTCCTTCTTCTGTTTCAATGTCATAATCTCTAAGCTCAGCAGTTTTCTTTCCCTTGTTAGACATTTGCTCTCTTAACTCTTTCATTTTTTTAGATTTTTCATTATTATAATCCTTAGAACTTTTACCTCCAACTTTTCAATTTTCTAATGAACCAGATATGGCCAATTGAGCACTACCGTACCTTCTGGCAAGAAACCTGTCGCTTTCACTGGCTTTTATTCCTTTTCTGGCCATTGCTGCAGCACCTCTCCCAGCCGCAGCTCTCGCTGCACCAGCAATAGGTATCATTCCTGCAACAAAAGGTAGCTTCATGGCTCCTTTGGCTAGTCCATGTGTTGTATTAAATATTCTTTCTCCAACAGAACCCGCTCCGCCTTGACCACCTTCACACATGGTTTTACCCACATCTGTTCCTATTTTCAGCATGTATATAACAAACACAGCCTTTATTACAAATACAGATATGGTTATCATTAAAGAATTTCCGTCCGGTTCAGCAAGAGTATCCATTGCACCCATTTCCATTATAAAGTCTGTCTTAAGAATAGCGACCGCCACTCAAATAAAAAATAAATAAACTACCACACAAAAAGATCTACTTAATAACGGCTTTAATCACTTGTCTTTCCAAATGTTTTGATATCCCGGAATAAACGCTGTTAAAAATATAATTGGGGCAGAAATCATATATATGATAATTCAAACTATCCTTGATAGAAACATAAATCCTCCTATAAATAAATTTTTTGCTAAGTAAAACATTGCTATCGACATGACAATGGCAATCATTAAAAACATCTCTCCATCGTCTCTTCCTTTAAATCCTTCCTTTACTGCTTGGACTTGCTGGAAACTTTCAACTCCCAATAACTGCTCCACAGACAATGCTTGCAAAAATGAAGCTGCCACCGAAACAAATTCGCTGGGGTCTTTGTCAGTATAAAAATATTTTGCTACCATAAAATGATTTTCTGGCTCTGTAACTTTTGTAGACATTGCACTCACAAAAACTCTAGCTGTTATATTACCAGCATCCACTATAACTCTAGCAAAAAATAATGAAAAATTAATTACAAAAATAACAATAATCAAAGCAATTAATGATCTTTTTCAATCTCCAGAGGCTGTAATTATTGAAAAAGCAATGTATATTATTCCTAAAATAAATCCAATATTTGCTATATCTCTGATGTTAGACCATATTACTTTTATAAAATCTTGATTAAATAAATCTGTACTTAAAGTTATCATTAACATATTATCAAAGACTACAGCAGAAACATGCAACATGATAGAAAAAATGTAAATCAAAAAACTACCTATGGCTATAGCTAATGAATTAATTCAATTTGCTGTATCTAATCATCCCACGGCAAAAGAAAGAGAGGGTATTAAAAAGATGATCGCAGTAAAAATAAAAGTATTTTTATTATTGTTTATTTTTTTTAAAAATCCTTTCATAAATTTAAATAAATATTAAATTAATAATAACATTATATAAGGTTCTTTTAAAGATAAGTGTCCCCAGAATTTTTATTTTTTTATTACTATTATTCTAATTTAAACTAAATTCTGAACCGAGAATAATCAAATTTTAAAAGCAATACTGTTTTGTGTCTGTGTCTGTGTCTGTGTCATTCCAGAAACGCAGTTATCTGGAATCCAGGTTTTAAAACAGAGAACATAAAAATTTATTAAAATATTTTTTAAGAATAATTTTCTAAAGATTAAAATGGTTCACAACTTTATTCCTGGATTCCGGGTAACTTCGTTCCCGGAATGACACAGGCACAAAAGAATGACCTAAACTATTAATCCAAAAAACCTGAAAGAAATGTTGTAAATTCTTTTATTTGTAAATCATCAATAATAGACAAAAGAAAAACTGGTTTTTTAAATTCTTTTTCAAATTTAACTTTTATTTTTTCTGCAAATTCTGAACTAACTAAATCTGATTTAGATAGAATAATAACCTCTTTTTTATCTATTAATTCTGATGAATATTTTTCTAATTCTAAACGGATTTTTAAATATTCTTCAATCATATTTTCATATTCAAAAGAAACTAAATGTGCGATAGCTTTTGTTCTTTTAATATGTCTTAAAAATTTATGTCCTAAGCCACGACCTTCAGCCGCTCCCTCTATCAATCCTGGAATATCTGCTAAAACTCTGCCGTGAAATGCTCCCAATGATGGCTCTAAAGTCGTAAATGGATAATCTCCTACTTTTGCATTTGATTTTGTAATTTCATTCATTAATGATGATTTTCCAGCTGACGGCAAGCCAACAAAACCTAAATCAATAAGCATTTGTAATTCTATGTGATAATTTCCTTCTTCAAACATTTTGCCGTTAGTTTGTTCCATTGGCGTTGTGTTTACAGACGACTTGAAATGTTCATTTCCATAACCACCTCTTCCTCCTCTAAGGACTTTTATTGTTTCCCCTTCTTCTAAAAGTGAAAATTGATTTTCTGTGGAAAGTTCTGTAATTTGTGAACCTATGGGAACTTCAATAAATAAATCTTTGCCATTCAATCCTTCTTTTGAAAACTTTCTTCCATTAGAACCACTTTCTGCAGAGAATTTTGGATTTGAAGTATAATCAGCTAAGCGCGATAAATTACGCACACCTTTAAAATATACGTCTCCTCCATTTCCTCCATCTCCACCAGCAGGACCGCCTTTTGCAAGGTTTCTTAATTTTAATCAAGAAACTATTCCATCTCCTCCCTTTCCTGATTTTGCATATATTTTTATTTCGTCTACAAATGCCATATTTTTAATTAACTTGTATTTTTTATTTTAAATATTATAGCATGAAAAAAAAGCAGAAAATTTTTTAAATAATGAGCACGGCTTGCCGCGCTCATTATTTAAAAAATTTTCTGCTTTTTTTGAAACTATCAACTATTTATCCTGCTTAATGCTTTCAACAACATTATCTAAAATAATGCTATCTAAAACATCATTTCCAAAAATTTGTATGGTTATCGCATATAAAGCTCCCGCCAATATTGTAGAACCAATAATAATTCCAAGTCCTTGCAAAACACCTCTTATAAATGCAAATTTTAAAGAAAAAGTTTTTTTAATTGTCTCATTGGCCTTCTCCATCTGATGAACTAAATCTTCAATTCTTTGATTAATATTCCTCTTGTCCTCTTTCTTTCCTGTGCTGTTGTTTTCACTATTGCTATTTTTTATTTCTTTTTCTTCCATATATTCTTGTATTATATCATAGCGAAGCGAGAGCTGTGTAAGTATAGAGTTCCTCTCTGTATTTACACAACCGAGCGAGCGACTGATATATTTGTTGATATATCAGAATTTTTTAAAATATTTTTTCCAATTTTATAAACATCGCTTGCTCCAACTGTAAATAAGACAAAGTCTTTATTGTATTTCTTATTTTCAATTTGTTTTTGGCAATTTTCAAAATCTTGACAGAAAAAAGTATTTTGTTTTTTTTCTAAAATTTTTTCAAAAAGCATTTTTGAAGAAATTGAAAAGTTATCTGGGTTTTCACGGGCTTTATAAATTGGCAATAAATAAACAATATCGAATTTTGAAATTTTATCTATAAATTGATCAAAAAAATCTTCTGTTCTAGAAAATAAATGAGGTTGGAAAACTAAAATATTTTTTTTCTGAGGAAATTTTTCTTTTACCCCAGAAAATAAAACCTTTAAAGCTTCTGGGTTATGAGCATAATCATCGTAAACTTCCATTCCATTTTTATCTTTTCCAATAAATTCAAATCTTCTTTCAGAACCAGTAAAATCTTTTTTTAAATATTCTTTTGCTTTTTCTAAATCAATTTTAAAAATATCAGCTACAGCCAAAGATATCTGAGCATTTTCTCTATTATATTCTCCAGGAATAGAAACTTTTTCAATTTTATATTTTTTATAATCAATAATTTTAAAATTTAATTCTTTTGCTTTTTTAATAACTCCAGATAAATTTTTATCTTTCACGTTACAAATCAAAATTTTATTTTTCTCTTTTGCTTTCTCTAAAAAATTAACAAAAACCTTTTTGTAATTTTCAAAATTACCAAAATAATCTAAATGGTCGGGAGTAATATTTGTAATGGCAATAATATTTGGATTTAAATTTAAAAATGAATCTTTATATTCGCAAGATTCAACAACAAAATTTTCAGAATTTCCTAAAACAAAATTAGACTTAAATTTTTTAGAAACTCCCCCGACTATAACTGTCGGATTTTTATCAAAATTTTCTAAAATTTCTGCCACCATTATAGTTGTTGTAGTTTTGCCATTTGTACCTGAAATAGAGATTGTAAATTTTTCCCTTGATATTTTTCCTAAAAATTCTGGATAAGAATATTCTTTTAAATTAATTTCTTTAGCTTTTTTTCTTTCGGGATTATTTTCAGAGATTGCTGGCGAGTAAACAATAAATTCAAAATCTTTTGAAATATTTTTTTGATTGTGTTCTCCAAAAAATTTTAAATCAAAATTTTTTATTAATTCTTTAACATTTTCATTTTCACCGCCTTGGTCAGACCCATGTATTTTAAATCCTTCTTTTTTTAAATACTTCGCTGATGAGGAAACTCCAACACCTCCAACTCCTACTAAAAAAACTTTTTTTTTGTTATTTTTCATGATGCTGATTATAGCAGAAAAATAAGCATAAAAGCAGTTGTATCTGTGTCTGTGTCATTCCAGAAGCGAAGCTATCTGAAATCCAGGTTTTAAAAAACAGAACGTATAAAATTAACAAAGTATTTTGGAAAAATAATTTTGTGAAAAACTTGTGCCCGAACCTCCGTCGGGTATTAAACGGTTTGCAACTTAAATTCTGGATTCCAGATCAAATAGCAAGCTTTTGAATGACACAGACACAGACACAAACACAAACACAAACACAAACAAAATTACAAAAACATTTCCCTAAAAAACACCTCTATTCTCATATTCTCAATATCCAATTCTCTAGGTCAAGTAATATTTACTTTTTTATCTCCTCTTTTTTCTATATAATCTATAAAAGTTTTTCCAACATTAATAGTTTCTCCTTTTTGATTATACAAAACAGTTATTACTTCTATGTCTCTTTTAGGCATTAACCCTATATTTCGAATTCCAAGACTAATCCTTGTCTGTCCATCTTCAATAGTAGGAATTTTTGATGTTGTAATTAATTCCATCTTTCTTGCTTCTCCTTCTGTTAGTGATTTAACTTCTGTGAAATCAACAAGAGTTTTTATTATTTTATCTTCACCAGTCATTATTCCTGGAATAAAAATAATTCTTCTTTCCCCCGGTTCCAATGTTATTTCTTTTTTAAAATCATTTACTCTAATTCCCCTTGAATTAAATGTTCTTATATTGTAAACACCTACCACATTGTAATTTCGGTTAGGATTTTCTATCAAGGCCGCTATGTTTGAAACTTTACTTGAAACTTCAAAAGTCCTTGATCATAAAATATTTATTTTTGACGCCTGTGTTTTGCAGACCTCTGTACAAGTTCCCCCACAATCGATACCTTCTTCTGCTCCATTATGTATTCCGTCGTAACAAGTTGGTGTTCTTTCTATAAAAGTTTTATAAATATAAAAAGAAAATCCTATAAAAATAATTAAAAAAGTAATCATAATAAAAAATTTTCTTTTTGCTGCTCACATATTATTAAAATTATATCACAAAAAAATTTGTTATAATATTTTTAATGAAACTTATTACTAAAAATTTAAAAGAAACAGAAAATGCTGCTGAAATTTTTCTTCGAAAAATTTCATCTCAATCTTCAGATAATCAAGCAACTATCATTTCTCTTTCTGGAGATTTAGGTTCTGGAAAAACTACCTTTGTTCAAAATATTGGAAAAATTTTAAAAATAGAAGAAAAAATAAATTCTCCCACTTTTGTTGTTTCAAAAGTTTATAAAATTACTGAAAATGAAAAATGAAAAAAATTAATTCATATTGATGCTTATCGTCTAAACGGAGAAAATGACATTAAAAATATTGGACTTGACCGACAAATGAAAAATCCAGAAAATATTATTTTTATAGAATGAGCAGAAAAAATTTGAAAAAAACTTCCTGAAAATTTTCAAGAAATTAGCTTTGAATATATTTCAGAAAATGAAAGAAGTTTAGAATATTAAAATTTTAGCACTGTGTCGTTATCGAGACCCCTCATTTGTGAAGATAAACTCACAAATATGGGGACTTTAATGATAGCTAAAAAATACTTTTTTATAAACTTTATTTTTATTCAAAAACTAGAAAATTTTTTGTTGATTGCGGAGAGAAAGAGAGATGTGCAAGCGTGCTTTGAACTTTCTCGACAAAACCCAACAGAAAATTTTTCGGTTTTTGTTAAAAATAATTTAAATTATTTCTTTAGGGCGATATTGCAAGGCTTCAAGAATGTGTTCGCTCGTGATATTTTCCACCCCTTCCAAATCAGCAATAGTTCTGGCAATTTTTTTAATCTTATGAAAAACTCTTGGGGAAAAATCCATTTTTATTGCTGCATTTTGAAGTAAGTCTTTTTCTTCTTTTCCCAGCACTACAAAATTATTGATATCTTGAACTGACATTTCTGAATTAAGCCTCTCCTCTCCGAATCTTTTTTCTTGAATAATTCTTGCTTGTGAAACTCTCTTTCTGATTTGTTCACTTGTTTCTCCATCTGTCTTTTTTTCCGACAATTCTTTGTGATCTACCTTTGCCACTTCTGTTCATAAATCTATTCTATCCATTATGGGACCAGAAAGTTTTTTTTTAAATTTTTGTTGTTCAAAATGTGAAACTACTGCACCATCACGAAAAACTTCACTGGGCGGATTAAGTGCTGCTACCAAAATAAATGATGCTGGAAATTTTACAGAAGCTTTTGCTCTAGAAATATTTACGAAATTATCTTCCAATGGTTCTCTGAGAGATTCTAAAACTCTATTTTCAAATTCAACAAATTCATCTAAAAATAAAACACCTCTGTGTGCCAATGTTACTTCTCCCGGTTTTGGATACGCTCCTCCTCCAATAATAGAAACATATGAAGCCGTATGATGCGGACTACGAAAAGGAGGATTTTTAATAAAATTTCCATCTAAAACTCCTGCAGCGGAATGAATTTCGGTAATTTCAAGAGCTTGATTTTCTGACAATGCTGGTAAAATTCCTGAAAAAGCTCTGGCGAGCATTGTTTTTCCAGTTCCCGGTGGACCATACATTGCGATATTATGTCCACCTGCAGCAGAAATTTCTAAAGCTCTTTTGGCTACTTCCTGCCCAATAACAAAATGAAAATCTACTAAAAAAGTTTGTTCATCTTCTATGATTTCCTTTTTTTTAAAAGGTTTAATTATTTTATTTAAATTTTTTTCTTTTACATTTTCTTGTTCTAAGTGTTCGATGACTTCTTTTAAAGAATTTGCTGGAAAAATATTTATTCCTGAAATAAGCGCTGCTTCTTGGGCATTTTCTCTGGGTAAATAAACTGATTTAAAACCTTCTTCTTTAACTTTTTTAACCATTGGTAAAATTCCTGATACTTTTTTTAATTCTCCATTAAGAGCTAATTCTCCAAAAAATATTTTCCCTTCTGGTTTAAAATCTATTTCATTGTTAGCTAATAAATATCCAATAGCTATAGGTAAATCGAAAAGAGGTCCTTCTTTTTTTCTATCGGCTGGAGAAAGATTTGCTGTTACTTTATATTTTCTAGCTTTTGTATAACCAGTATTTTTTATAGCCGTTGGAACTCTCTCTTTGGATTCATCTACAGCTTTATCTGCCAAACCGACAATTTTATATCCTCCCGCGCCAGCTTTTGCAATATCAACTTCCACTTCTACAATAAATGAGTCTAAAATATCAAATTGAGCTGAATATATTTTTGATAGATACATATTTTTATAATACCATAAAAAAGTTACAATCTAAGATTTTTTCTTAGATTAAATTTTAAGCCTGGAACAACCAAATTTTAAAAACAATGCTGTTTTGTGTCTGTGTTTGTGTCTGTATCTGTGTCATTGCGTCTGTGTCATTCCAGAAGCGAAGCTATCTGGAATCCAGGATTGAAGTTGCAAACTATGTAATACCCTCTGGGAGATTGGGCACAAGTTTTTCACAAAATTCTTCGTAAAAAATTTTCCTTCAGATTATTTGTCTGGCATTCTTAAACCTGGATTCCAGATAGCTTCGCTTCTGGAATGACACAGGGGATAAAAATTTATTCCGAAATGA
>CAZDWR010000004.1:0-13868 GCA_964509275.1 uncultured Candidatus Saccharibacteria bacterium | reverse complement strand
CTACCAAATTTTTTTCAAAAATTTGGGAAAAGTTCGTTCCCGAGATGACACAGTGAGTTTGTGTCTGTGTCTGTGTTTGAGGTCGGACTTCTTAAGTGGTTGTGTGGGGGGCTCGTTGCGTGAAGTCCGACCTCTTGGAAATGTACCGTGTGTCTGTGTTGTCGCGTCGTTTCGTCTGTGTCATTCCAGAAGCGAAGCTATCTGGAATCCAGGTTTTGAGACAGAGAACGTGTAAATTTAATAAAGTATTTTGTAAAAAGAATTTTGTGAAAATTTAAGCGGTTTGTATCCTTAGTCCTGGATTCCGGGCAACTTCGTTCCAGGAATGACACAGACACAGACGCAAAGGAATGACACAGACAAAGTTTTTCAACAGCTAAGGATGTAGGCTGCAAGGCTTTTTTTTTTGGTTTAAACTTTAATCTAAGCCTTTGCAAAAAAAAGTATATCTGTTAATATATGGTTTATATGGAAACAATAGTTAATATTCTGCCTACAGTACAAATAATTATTTCAATACTTATAATTATATCCGTGCTATTACAACAAACAGGAGCAGGAATTGGAACAGGTCTTGGCGGGGCTGATTCATCAAACATAATTTCAACACGAAGAGGTCTTGAAAAAACTCTTTTAAGTTTTACTATCACTCTGGCGATTCTATTTTTTGTTACTTCAGTACTGGCTTTAGTCCTGTAATACATTTTTATACTTTTTATCACAACCAATAATTTCTAAATTTAATTTAGAAAGTTTTAGTAACTATATCTTATGAACCTTATGAAAAAAACTTTTTTTTATCTTAAAAATTTTATTAAAAAAGAAAAAAAGCTTTCTATTTTTTTAATAATTATTTTTATTTTTATCATTCTTGCGATTAATATAAACAATAAATATTTAATAGAAATTCCTCAAATGGGTGGAACCATTGCTGAAATTAAAATTGCTCCACCTCCTCGTTTTATAAATCCAGTTTTGGCAAATAGTGATACTGACCGAGACTTGCTACCTCTTATTTATTCTTCCCTTATTCAAAGAGACAACCTTGGAAATATAATTCCTTCAATTGCATCCGTTTCTCTATCTGAAGATAAAAAAGTTTACACTGTAGAATTAAAAAAAAATATATATTTTTCCGATGGTAAAAACTTAAGCGCCGATGATGTTATTTTTACAATCAAAAAAATTCAAGATCCTTTTATTCGAAGCCCTCACGATGTTCAGTGATTAGGTGTCAAAACAAAAAAAATAGATGAACACACATTGACTCTTACACTTTCTAAAGAATATGCTCAATTTAAAAATAATTTAGCATCGCTTTACATACTTCCTAAACATTTGTGATTTGATATTTTACCGACAGAATTCCCCTTTTCAAACTTAAATTGAAAACCAATAGGTTCTGGTCCATATATTGTCAGAGACGTTATAACGAATAATGATGGTAAGATTGTAAAATATAATCTTCGTAAAAATAATAACTATTGAGGTGGAAAAGTTTTCATTGAAAATATTTTATTTTACTTTTTTGATAATTACGACGATTATAAAAAATCATTAATTTTTTCTAATCGTAAAATTGTAAAAAATATTTTTTCGGTTTCATCACAGATTATCCCAAACATTTCTACTAAAAAAAGTTTTTTAAATTACAATATTGTGGAATTAAATTCTTCTAGAAATTTTGCTTTATTTATTAATGAAAAAAATAATCCATTATTATCTGACTTATCTCTGAGAAAAGCTATATCTTTGGCCATAGATACTGATGGAATAATAAAAAATTCTCTAAATAATTACGCAAAAAATATCTCTACAAATATAAATACTTCTTGGGAAGACCGAGTTATTGATGCTAAAATATTAAAAAATAAAAGCTCTGTATCTAAAGAAAAAACCCCTGTACAAATAAATCTAGCAATTTTAAATTCAGAAGAATTCAAAAATATTGCACAAAATATTAAAAAAAATCTATCAGATATTGGGATAGAAATAGTCATTACATCACACAGTGAAAGTGATTTAATAAAGGAAGTTATTCGTGATAGAAATTTTGAAATACTTTTATTTGGCTACCAAACTGATATCGTCAATCCTGATTTATATTACTTTTTTCACTCTTCTCAAAAGTCAGATCCTGGAATAAATATTGCTAGTTTTTCAAATAAAATAGCTGATAAGCTTATTATGGATTTAAGAAAAAATATTTCTGATATTGAACGTGCTGAAAAATTAGAAAAACTTAGGGAAATTATTACTTCTGATTATTTATATATTCCTCTTTATTCTCCGAGTTTTATATATGTTATGGATTATCGTTTGAAAAATTTTCATAAAAAATCTCTTAATTACAGAGAAGAAAGATTCCAAGACATCATGAATTGATATATTAAAACAAAAAAAATATTTCCATTTTTAAATAACTAATGAAAGTAAATAAATTAAGTTTTAAAAATAAATTTTTAAAACTTGAATTTATTTGTTTTTAAGAAATTAAAAATAATTTAAAATAATTAATACAAAAAAATAAATATGCATACAAATAAAAATTTAAATTCTTTTAAAAGTTCAAATAAGAATCCTAAAGAATATAAAAAAAAAAATTACAGAAAAAGTGGTGGGCGCAGCAATTTTCCACCAAGGAACGTTCCTAATAACTACGACGTTGATTTTACTTTAAGTCCTGAGCGAACTAAGGTTTCAGAAATCGAAGGAGATAAAATTAGAGTTTTAACCATAGGGGGCTTTGAAGAAGTGGGGCGAAACATGGCGGCCATAGAATCAAAAGATTCTATTTATGTTTTTGATATGGGGTTTCAATTTACAAATGAAGATGAATCTCCTGGAGTAGATTATACTCTACCGAATATATCTTATTTAGTAAAAAATAAACATAAAATAAAAGCAGTTATTATCACTCATGGTCATTTGGACCATATTGGAGGAATTCCATTTTTAATGTCAAAAATAGACAATCCACCTATTTATACCCGAGAATTAACCGCTCTTTTAATAAAGAAAAGGATGGAAGAATTCCCTGGCTTAGATAAATTAAAAATAAATTTAGTAGAACCAGGAGATCAAATAAAAATTGGAGATTTTTCTTTTGAGTTTTTCAATGTAACTCATTCTATTCCAGATTCAATGGGTATTTCTATGAAAACTGAACATGGGAATATTGTAATTTCAGGAGATTTAAAACTTGCTCATAAAGATGGAATTCCTATAGATTCTGAACAAGAAACTTGAAGTAAAATTGGTTCAGAAAAAAATGTTTTTATGATTTCTGATTCTACTAACTGTGAAAATCCTGGTTGGTCAATTCAAGAACCTTTAATTCACGAAACTGTTAAAAATTACATAAAAAATTCAAAATCAAGAATTATCATCGCTACTTTTGCTTCACAGTTTGAACGAATGATGGCATTTATTGCTGCCGCTGAAGATTTGGGAAAAAAGATTGTTCTTGAGGGCCGTTCTGTAAAAACAAATATGGAAATAGCAAAAACTGCTGGATATTATACTCCAAAACGAGAAACTATAATTCAAATGAAAGATATTGAAAACTACCCTTCAAACAGAATTGTCATTATCTGTACTGGCGGGCAGGGAGAAGAATTTGCTGCCTTGCCCAGAATGGCACGAGGAGATCATAAATTTATTAAGTTAAATAACAGAGATACGGTTATTTTATCTTCCTCAATTATACCAGGGAATGAAATTTCCATAAGACTTCTAAAAGATAATCTGCTAAGGAATGATGTAGATTTAATTAATTATAAAACATCAGACGTTCATTCAACCGGGCACGGAAATGCTGAAGAACTTGCTTGAATTTTAAGAAAAGTAAAACCAACTTTCTTTACTCCTGGATACGGTTTTCATTCAATGTTAAAAACTCATAAAAAAATTGCTATTGAAATTGGAGAAATAAACAAAGATAATGTTATTGTTCCCAACAATGGTTCTATTATTGAAATATCTGGACCAGAAGATGTAAAGTTGCTTAATGAGACTATTCCTGGAAATCCAATTTTAGTAGACGGATTTTCAATTTTAGACATGAATGAGGCTGTTCTTGCAGATAGAAAAATTCTCCAAAAAGAAGGTTTTGTGAACATTATTGTTTTAATTAATATTTCAAAACGAAAATTACAAAAATCACCAGATATTTTATCCAGAGGATTTGTTTATCTAAGAGAATCACAAGACCTAATTTCAGAAGTGCGATCTTTAACAATACGACTTACAGAAGAAGAAATAAAAAAAAGTGAAGGTGAAAAAATAAATATAGATAGATTAAAAAAACAAATCTCTGAAAAATTAGAAATCACTTTGATGAAAAAAACAAATAAAAGACCAATTATAATGCCTGTGGTTTTGGTGGTTTAAAACTCTGCTTTAAAATACTAATTAAAATAGTTGTAATTAAATTACAGCTATTTTTTTGTGCATCTAAATAATAGCGGTTGTGATTGTATTATTGTGATTTATGTCTGTTTCTGTGTTTGTGTTGTCGTGTCGCGCACCTGTGTCTGGCCTGTGTCCTTCCAGAAGCGAAGCTATCTGGGAATCCAGGCTTTGAAGCAGAGAAAGTATACTACCCAATGAGGATGCAGCACAAGATTTAATAAAATACTTTTTAAAAATAATTTTCTAAAGACTTAAGCGGTTTGTGGTTTTAATCCTGGATTCCAGATCAGATAGCTTCGCTTCTGGAATGACACAGACGCAAAGGAATAGCATAAACATAAGCACAAAAAAATGAATGCTGCCTATCCTTAAATTAAAGCTAAGCCTAGAACAATCAGATTTTAAAATAATACTGATTTGTGCTTGTGTCATTCCAGAAGCGAAGCTATCTGGAATCCAGGCTTGATATACAGAAAGTATAATACCCAATAGGACTCGGACAGAAGATTTTTTAAAATTATTTTGTTAGATTTATATACTCTCTTCCTCAAAACCTGGATTCCAAATAGCAAGCGGAATGACGCAGACGAGCGATAGAGCGACACAGACATAGTCACAAAGTAGTATTTTTTTAAAATTTGATTGTTCCAGGTTCAGAGTTTAATCCAAGATCATTCTTTTATATTTACTTAATGTTGCTTAAAAAAATTAATTTTCTATTTCTATAAAAATAGAATCTGCGTTATTTGGAACCATTGATCTTCAAAATGGAGAGATAACAATATTAAATTCAAAGTTTTTAAATGACCCCTTCAGTCTTTCTTTCAATTCTTTAACTGAATTACCTTTTATACTTTTAATAAAAACTTCTTCGTTTAAAACCCATGCAATATCTAAATTTCCATTTATTGAAAACAAGAAATTATCGCCAGAATCTATATTAAACTTATCTGAATTTAATATTTCAAATTGGCTATTTGATAAATTTTTAATTTTTAATTGATCAACTCTCTCTGTTGAAATTTCTTCTGATTCTAATATCATTGTAATAAAATTTTCTTTTCAAATAACAGGCACTCTTTGAATTATATTTAGTGACAGTAGTACTTTATCTCCTTTGGATTCAGTCTTAAAATTATATTGTGTCTGAAAATTATTTCCAATAACAATAACATCTTTTTCTTCAATTATTTTTATTTCAAGTTTTTCTGCAAGCAGCTGTTTTAAGTATTCCTTTGCTGATTCCAGTTCAATTTTATTAGGAATATTTTTTTTACCAATTTTTCCTCCAGTAAAATTACTTTCTGCTATCCCAACAATATTTTTATATTCCCTTGTCATATTAGCCTCTTTAAAGCCCGGAATTGAAAACTCCATTCCCTTTTTAATATTATATCCCTCACCTGCTACATCTGCAAAAGCATTTACAACAACAGATGATCTTGCTTTTATGGTTGTTGATTTATTTATTTTAAATACTAAATCTCCGTTAGAAAATCTTGTTTCTTTCCTAAGTTTTTGAACCCTATTTGTATTATTTATAATTCTTATCTTGCCCTTAGCTTTTTTAGAAACTTCCTCTAGTCCTATAGAGGAAATTTCTTTTTGCTCACTTAAATTAAATTCTATAACTTGATATTTTATTTTAGCCAGTGCTTCTTTTCCGTCCTTTTTTAAACTAATCTGTTTTTTTGATGTAGTTTTTTCTGTGGTAACAAAAGTTTCTTCTATTATTCCAACTATCCCCTGATATTCCTTTGTCATTTTTGCCTCTCTGAAGCCTGGAATTTTTAAATTAGTTCCTTTCTCTTTATTGTACTTTTCACCTACTCCAGCAGAAAATGCTGTTACTGTTATTCTTTTTTCAGCTGGTATGGTCACCCTATCATGAATTTTAAAAATAGTTTTTTGTTCATTCTGCCCAAATTGGAAACGAGTTTTTTCTTTTAGAATTTGATCGCTTTTTGTATTATTTATAATAGTTATTTTACCTTCTGAAATATTTCCTGACTGATTATTTTTCATATTAGTACTTAAAATAGATTCTTCTAAATCCACAACGGCCATATAAACATCATTTGAAAATGTCAGTTTTTCTGTTTTTGGACTTACTGTAACTGTTGCTGAATGAGATAAAATAGAAAAAGTAATAAAAAAAACAATAAATGTAATGAAAATAAAAGAAATTTTTGGTCATAATTTTTTATTTTTTGCCTTGTACGAAACACCTCTAGTGTTTTTAAGTCCACCCCTGTTATTAAATTTTTCTCGCCTCTCGGAAACAGCAATATCTCTTATGCTTTTCACTTTTTTACTACTAATATCTTTTTTTTTATCTTTCATCATATTGTCTCCATACTAACATATTAGTTTAAAAAAAAGAAAATAAATTGGGGAAAAATAATTATATTATTTTTCTTCAATAGAAACTCCTATATTTTTTAATTTTTCTAAAATGTTTTCGTAACCTCTTCTAACCACGTAAGAATTATCCACGATAGTTTCTCCTTCGGCCAAAATACCCGCTATAACAAAAGCAAAACCCGCTCTTAAATCTGGAGCCATTAATCTTGTTGATTTTAATTTCCTTGGACCAAAAATAGCTCCTTGATAAATATTTCATCTTTCAACTCTTGCTCCCATTTTTGATAAACCATTTAAATAATCTAACCTAGATTCAAAAATGGTTTCAAAAATCATACTTTCTCCTTCTGTCTGTGTTAATAGTACTCCTATTTGAGATTGTAAATCTGTAGGAAATCCTGGATGTTCGTGTGTTTTAATATTTACAGCTTTGAATTTTTTAATATTTTGACTTTTAATTCTTAAAACATTTTTTCTTGTAAATGTGTACTTTACTCCTATTTCATCAAATATTTCTAAAAAATTTTCTAAGTGATCTTTTACAAAATGTTTAATAACTATATCTTTACCACACAATACAGCAAGCACTGCAATTGATCCAGCTTCAATTCTGTCGGCCATATTTATATATGATGGAATATTTTTCTCTAAAAGCTTTCCATTTCTTCCTTTAATTATAATCTCTGGAGTACCTGCTCCTTCTATTTCTGCACCAACCAAGTTCAAGTAATTTGCTAAATATTCAATTTCTGGCTCCATAGCAGCATTTTTAATAACAGTTCTTCCTTTAGCCAACACTGCTGTCAGCATAATATTTTCTGTTGCTGTTACTGATTGAACACGCATTATAATTTCGGCTCCTTTTAGTTTCTTATTAAAAGGCATTTTTACCGTTATTTTATCTCCTTTGGAATTTACATTTGCTCCCATTTTTTTAAATGCTGTCAATGTCACATCTATCGGTCGCTTTCCTATGGAACAACCTCCAGGAAAATTAAACACCACCTTTCCTGTTCTGGCCAATACTGGTCCTGTTAATATAATAGACGATCTTAAAGTCTCGCCAAGTTCTTTGTCAATTTCTGAAGTTTTTAAACTTGATGCATCAATTTCAAAAGTATTGTTTTTATTTTCTACACTGACTCCCATTTTCTCTATAATTTCACTAAGCCTAAAAACATCTTCAATTCTAGGAATATTTTTTAAAGTTAGTTTTTCCTTAAATAAAAAAGCCATTGCCATCGCAGGAAGTCCAGAATTTTTTGACCCAGAAACTATATATTCTCCTGCAAGTTTTTTTTTTCCAGCCAATCCTTTTATTACAAATTTTTTCATAAAAATAATTCTATTCCTTTTTTTAAACAATGTCAAAATGTTTTTCACAGCTTGTTACTTGTAAAAAATAATTTTTATGAAAATAATTTTAAGTCTTTGATGGATAATTAATTATCAGTTCACTTGTATCCATCTTTTACATCGAAAAGTCCAAATATAAAATCAACAATCATTCAGGCTGCTGTAATTAAAAATAACCCAATAAGAACATTTATTAAAATAGTTTTAGCTTTAGAAAGTTTATTCATATCTCCGTTAGCCGTAAGCAATAAGAAACCTGATCAAAAAATAGCTAGCACAGCCAACATAAAAGCAAGTCCAATGACTCAACTTAAAGCTCTTTCAATTGTTCCCATTAATTTATCAAAACTAGATACTTGCGTTGCACCAGTGAGTATATGCACACCGTCTTTATAACAAATTCCACCATCAAAACCGACTAGCCCAAAAGCCTTAGGGTCAAGACCACGTTGACATATTTTTTCCAATGCTTTTCGGGAATCTTTTTCAAGTTCAGAAAATAAAACTGAACTTGTATTTCCATTCACAGTTATTTGAAAACTTTCTTCTATTATTTTAACACTAAAATCTACATCAAATTCTCTAGATAAATGTTTTGCAAAATTTGCTGTCGCGTTTATATCTTTTTGGCGAATTTCTTCACCTCTATTTTTTCTAATTCCATGGTGAAGATATGCATATATTTTTCACTTTTCTTTCATGTCCCCATCACTTGATATTTTTTTTAATTTTTCCAATGATACCGGAAATGCACCAGATGAAGCTTTCCTCTCTCACATAGCCATTGTAATCAGTTTTTGTTCTTTCTTTGTATAACCCATGAAGTAAGTCTCTCTCATGTCACAAGGCTTTGCCTTACATAACCCCACCCTAAATTTTTCTGGCCTTTCTTCAAAAATATCCACACCATATTTTCTATAAATATGATCACCTAAACCATCATTAAATAATGTTGATTCTGTCATTTGGAAAAACCCAGATGCTGTAGATGTCCCTCTAAACTTTTCGGAAACCATCATGTTCCGGCCATTGCTTTCCTGAGCAACAACTGCCCTTATAAACTTGTCAAAGTTAGCTTCATTTTCTGGGGTTATCCCATATTTTTTGTATATTGCTTCTTGCATTTTAACAGTGTCAAATGCTGATGCTCTATCAACTATATTGAAAAACAAAAATATTGACAACAATATAATGAATAATAATTTAATTGAGAATGTGTTTATTTTTTGCATGATATTACTATTGTATCATAACAAAATTAAAGTTTAAAAGAGAACCTTAGATTAAAGCTTGAACCTGAAACAATCAAGTTTTAAAATAATACTGATTTGTAGTGATTCGTGTCTGTGTCTGCATAGCTTTGTATTAGTTTTTCTAGGTTCAGGACATCGCCAAAAAAAAGTGCCATCCAGCACCACTTTTTTAATACAGAAATAACTTCGCTATTTCTGTGTTAAAAAAATGGTGCTGGATCCAGGTTTTAAAACACTGGGTGAGTAAATTTAACAAAGTATTTTTTAAAAATAATTTTTTAAAAATCTTGTGCCCGAGTCCTATCGGGTATTAAACGGTCTGTAGCTTTAATCCTGGATTACGGGTAACTTCATTCCCAGAATGACGTAGACGCAAAAGAATTCAATAAAAAATAATTAGTTTCTTCTATAAAAGTAACCTTCTGTGCATAATATCCTACCTCTTTATTCCTCCAAAATACTTTTAAGCTTTTCTTTTCTTTCTTCTTTCACTTTTTCCTGAACTTCTTTTCTTCCCTTTTTTATAATTTCCAAAATTTCATCTTGACTATTAATATTTTTCATTTTTTCTATTGCTCGTAAAAGCTGAGGATCAATTTTATCTGCAAATAACCCACTTTTTCTAGCTTCTTTTATTTCTTCATCGCTGATAGATATTTCAATATCTACAGGAATGCCTTTATGACTAATTCATTCTCCTTTTGGCATAACTCATCTAGCAACAGTATATTTAAGCAACGTTCCACCTTCAAGTTTTTTTAATTGCTGAACGGTTCCCTTTCCATAAGTATTTTCTCCCATTAAAATTGCCCTATTGTTATCACGTAGTGCTCCAGCAATAATTTCAGATGCGGAAGCAGAACCTCCGTCAACCAAAACTGCTATTTTTATTTCCTCTGGAAAAATATTAACTGTCCTATTGGTTCTATGATGCTTTCCTGAACGTAGAATTTTATCTTCTTTTTTTCCTCCATATTCTTCAGTTACAATAATAGTGCCCTTTGGAAGAAATAAACCTGCAATATAAACCGATGCAAAAAGATGCCCTCCTGGATTCCCCCGAACATCTATAATAAGTCTCTGATTTTTTGTATTAAAAAATTCTTGAACAGCCTTTAAGAAAAGTTCCGGAGAGTTTTCAGTAAATGAAAATATCTTAATAACAAAAACACCATCTTTATTGTAAGTTTTTATAATTGGTATTTCAATAATAGCTCTTTCAATTTCAACCTCAAAAGGTTCTAAAACCCCTTTTCTAACCACTTTAATTCTTAAAATAGTTCCTGGTTCACCTCTCATAATTTTTGCTGCGGCATGTGCAGACATAAAAATAGAATCCTTTCCTTCTATTTCTATGATAATATCTTTCGGTTTTAATCCTGCTCTAACTGCTGGAGTTTCTGGTAAAGGCGATACTATGGTTAAATAACCAGAACGATTACTTATTTCGACTCCTATCCCTCCAAATTTTCCTGATATTTCTTCGTCTAAACTTTTACTGTCCTCTGGTGGTAAAAAAACTGTGTGTGGGTCTTTATAAGAAGCAACTAATCCTCTAACAGCCCCTCAAATATGGTCCTGTTTAACTATTTCTTCTGCGTCTTCAGGTCTTGTGTCGAGAAAATTTTCTTCTAAAATATTCCTAACTTCGTGAACAAGAGATAGATCAAAATATTCTTTTTCTGTTTTCGGAATAGTTGCATTCTTACTAAAATAAAATCCTGAAAAGAAAGCCATAACTATAATAATTAATACTGATATTATGCTTACTTTTACGTGTAAAAATTTTATGTTTTTTTTCATATGTGTTTATAATAAAATTTATTTTACCATTTTTTTATGCCATTCCCCAACTTTAGTCTTGGTTCAACATGGACCAAGAACAATCAAGTTTTAAAAACAATACTGCCTTATGTCTGTGTCATTATGTTTGTGTTTGTGTCATTGTGTCGCGCGTCTGTGTCATTCCAGAAGCGTAAGCTATCTGGAACCCAGGTTTTGAGTCAAAGAACATAAAAATTTATTAAAATATTTTTTAAAAATATTTTTCTAAAGATTTAATGTTTAATAACTTTAATCCTGGATTCCGGGTAACTGCGTTCCCGGAATGACACAGACACAAACAGCACAAACACAAACGAAATACATAAGAAAAAATTCATAATATTTTGTCAAAAAAAGAAAAAGTAGTTTAAAACCTCCCTGATTTTTCCCTTATCTTACTTATCCACATAATCTTATCCACACATCTTGTTTGCAGATATTAACAATCTTGCTAAAATTACGAATAAGAAATTTTACTTTTACGGTGTAAATATACTAAGGGTTATTTACATCTAATTTTCAATATTTTATTAGTTTGAAAAAATATAATAAAAAAATAATTGCTTCCAGTACTCTTATTGCAATAATTTTACTTGTTTTCTCTTTCTCAAATATTTTTGCCACAACAATTGAAATAACAAGAAATTTCTCAAATACTTTTAATAAAAATTCTCAAAACTCTCCTATTTTACAAAATCATACCTATACAAACGGGAAGTTACTATTAAACCAAGGAGGATCTGCTCACTTTTCTTATTCTGATGGTGCCTTGTCTGCAGGAAACTCTGTGAATATTGACACTCCTCAAAAGCAAAAAACTGAGCAAAAAGTTGCTAAAAAAATCGTAGTAGAAGAACGAAATAAAAAAATACAACATTATAGAGTAGTTTCAGGAGATACTATTTCAGAAATTTCTGAAAAGTTTAAAATTTCTCAAAAAACAATTATTATAGAAAATAATCTAAAAAATAAAAAATTAAGCATCGGACAAAAACTAATAATATTGCCTGTGTCTGGATTGAGACATACTGTTAAAAGCGGTGATACTGTTTCAGAACTTGCTCAAAAATATTCTTCCACCGTCCAAAAAATTAAAGAATTCAATCAAATTTCAGGCAACAGTCTTAAAATTGGTAAAAAAATAATAATTCCAGGAGGAAAAAGAGAGGTATCCAGAACAAGAACAAGCAAAAAAACTTCAGAAACTACTTCCAGAAATAACAGATCAAGTAACCGAATAAATTTAGTTGGTGATGGAAATATTTCTAAATTTTTAAGATCAAGAGGGATTGTTCCTTACGGAATGGGAGCTAAAATTTTAGTGCCAAAAAGAACTCAAGGAAGAATCAGATACACAGAAACAGATTTTGGATTTTTTACTCACCCGGCTCCAGGCTCTGTCAGAACACAAGGAATTCATGGTTGAAATTCTATTGATATGGGAGCGCCCACAGGAACAAACATCTATGCTGCGGCTGCAGGACAAGTTATTAAAACATATTTTGGGGGATGAGGAGGCGGATATGGAAATCATATTTTAATTGAACACTCCAATGGAGTTATCACTATGTACGCACATAATTTAAAAAACTTAGTTTCAAGAGGTCAAAAAGTAAAGAAGGGTGAACTAATTGCAAAAATGGGAAGTACAGGAAGGAGCACTGGTCCTCACTTACACTTTGAAGTTAGGGGGGCTTACAATCCATTTTAATTAAAAAAAACTAACATTATTTCTATATATTTGAATTATTACACAACTTAATTGTGCAATTTAAATTTAAAAACACTAGGAAAATAACTTTAAAAAATCCAAAGAATATCTGGCATGCAACTTAATAAAAACTAAAACATTTTAGTCTCTATTTTTTTTACATATTCTTTCAGTTTTAAAAATTCTGACCTCGTGTAATCTACTCCGTCCGTTAATCCTTGTTTTATATTATATATAAAACAAGGATTAATCAGTTAAAAACTGCAAATCCTAAATCTGAAACAATCAATTTTAAACAACACCTTAACGTGTATATAATGTTTTGTTAAAAAATAAAACCAGCTGCCTGCCTATTTGTATGTTGCGCGCGAACAGACTCACCATAAACAAGCAACTATAAGCAAAAAAGCCTCTAAATTAAATCTTTAATCTAAAAGTTTATTTAATTAGGACCAATTCTTCCTCCATCTGGTGAAAATTGTGTAAAAGTTGATTCAAATTGATATTGTTCTTGTGTTTCAAAATCTCCAAGAAAAGTTGTACTAAAAATCCTTAAAATTCCTCAAAAAGAAAACATTACAAACAAGGCAACAGTGGCTCAAAAAAGTCTATCTTTAGCAGATTCTTTTTTGTCTCCTTCGGAAAATATAAACATCATCACACCTCAAGCAAAAAATACTACAGCAAAAACTAAAAAAAGATTAATAAACATTCCAATAAAAGACATGTATATATTTTCAGAAAGTTGCCTAAAAGTAAAATCTTCAGCCAAACTAATTGCTGGAGTTAATAATAATCCTGAAATTAAAAATTTATTTTGTATTTTTTCCATAATTTTGTTGAAACGAGAGTGGGTTAAGTACGACCCGAATGTGTTCTCGTATTTAACACACCGAGTGAAACTAAATTATATTTTCTAATATAATTTAGTTGAAGCATCTTCGTAA
>CAZDWR010000003.1:0-15720 GCA_964509275.1 uncultured Candidatus Saccharibacteria bacterium | reverse complement strand
TAAATTTATGCGTTTTATGTTTTAAAACCTGGATTCCAGATAGCTTACGCTTCTGGAATGACACAAATGCAATAATGCAAACACAAAACAGTATTATTTTAAAATTTAAAGATTGGTTAGAAACCTTTCTTCTAAGTTTTGCATTTATACTTGTATAGCTATGTTATTTCTTTTTTATCAACTTCTTTTGGCACTTCTTTAAAAAACTTTTTTAAATAAGTTTTTTGTCTTTTTGAATATTTTTGTTCTTCAATAATTCCTAATTTTACAAACTGTTCTTTGGAAATATCTCCATTTCAAAATTTAAATATATGTTTATAACTTAAACCAATTTTAAAAAATATTTCTTTAATCTTTTCTTCACTAAATCTTTTCTTTTGAAGTTTTTTTTTTAAATTAAATGCTTCTTTAATAAGCCCTTTTTTAATTCTGTCTTTAAAGTTTTTTTCTATTCTTTCTTTTTGTAAATCTTTATTATTATTTATTCAAATAACAATAATTTCTATATCTTTTTTAATTTCATCTTTTTTATTTGGAACTTTACCTAATTTTGTAGCAATTTCAATTGACCTAATAATTCTTGGCTTATTTTTATTATCAATATTTTTTGATCTTCTTTTATCCAAAACACTTAAAATGCTAATTAACTCTTCTGCACTTTTAAGTTCTAATTTTTTTCTAAGTGGTATGTTTTTTTCAACTTTTGGAATAAAATTCTGGTACAGTAAAGACTTAAAATAAAAACTTGTCCCGCCAACTATTATTGGAACTTTTCCTTCTTCTCAAATTTCTTCCATCTTTTTTTCGGCATAATTTACAAAAATAGAAGCAGAATAATCTTCTCACTGATCTAAAAAACCTATTAAATAATTTTTTTTTTCATTTTCCGAAATTCCAGAAAAAATTTCAAGATTTTTGTATACCTGTCTAGAATCTGCAGAAATAATAGAACCATTTTCTTTTTTTGCTATTTTTTCTGCCAAAGAAGATTTTCCGCTAGCTGTTGCTCCTATTATGCAAATAACTTTTTTTTTATTTTTTATCATATATAAATAAAATACAGAACATATTCTTCTAAAGAGGATTATTTTAAAAAACTAAACAAAATTTCTTTTTCTGAAACAGATTCTTGTTTAAAAATCATAGACAAAATTTTTCCATGTTCTTCTGTTAATATTCTTCAATCAACCAAAATATTTAATATAAAAATTCCGCGTTTTTCTGTTTTTTTTAAATTTATCAAAGCAAATTTTCCAATTCCCATATTATTAAATACATTTTTAACATAATTTGAAACCTCTGAACTTAATACTGTTTCTATGGCTATGAACTGATTATCTTTTTTTTCAATACTATAAACTAATATTTCTTCATCTTTTTTAAAAACAAAAGAGTAAATATTTTGACCATAAATGTATTCCTCTATAAAAAAACCAGAAATATCATTCCCAACTTTATTATAAAAATCATTAATCTCATCAAAACTTTCTAATTTTTTTGAAAATAAATTTTTCGAAGCAGAAAAAATTCTTGACGGTTGAATAAAATTTGAAAATGATTCTTCGGGAGTTTTTCTTCCAATAAATTCAAACACTGGAGTCTTGAAATCATATTTTTCCAAAGTTTTTTTAATATTGTTTTTAGCAGAAAAAATCATTCTAACACTTAAACTATTTTGAATAGAATTAACCTTTAGACTTTCAGCTTTTCTTGAAATATCACGACTAACTTGATTTTTTATCGGAATAAAATTAAAAAATAATGATGCTCCAGATATTAATTCTTCAATATTATCAACAAACTTATTTTCATATAAAAAATTATTTTTTTCTTTGGAATAAAAAATTATTTTTGTTTCATAATCAAGAAAAATAAGCATTATTTTTTTTGATAATTCAAAATTTTCTTTTGTTGTATCAGTTAGTATAATATTTTTTTTTTGTGTATTTATTTCACTATTTATTAATGAAATAACTGATTTTTTATTTTGATTCATCTTTTAAACTATTAAATTGAAAAATGTTGAAATTTTTTATCTTCACTTTCTTCTACAATATCGCTAATTTTTACCTCTGCTTTGTCTACTTCAGGTTCTTTTTTTTCAGGTAAAAAATCGCTACCATCAAAAACATTTTCCACTTTTATTTCTTCTGGGTTAATTTCAGGATTAACTTCTGGGATTTCTAAGTTTTCTGAATTATTATTTTCTTCTGTAACTTTTGGAGAATTTTCCTTTTCTGGAATATTTTCTGGAATATTATTTGAAGATTTTTCTTGCCTATGACTTAAAACATTATTATTTTTTATAAGTCTTTTTCTTTTTTCTTCTTCAATCTTTTTTTTTGACTCTAAAAATTGTTCGTACACTGACAACTCTTCAAGCTTTTCTTCCAACCCTTCTTTATTTTGATTAATTTTCAAATTATCTTCAGTTATTATTTCCTCTTTATGAGGAACCTCGCTTGATATTTTTTCTTCTTGAAATATATTATTTTTAACCTTTCCCATGCCTTCTGTTGCCATCATTCTCTCTCCTGATGTATTTTTATTAATTTGATTATTTTCTAGAATTATTTTATTCTCATATTGTTTTAAAGAATTTTCTATTTCTGAAATTTGTTCTTCTGTTATATTTTCTGAATTAATTGTATTTTTTTCCAAAATATTTACTTCACTATTTTCTAAATTAGTATTAATCGTATTTTGTTCTGGAAAAATATTTGCTATATTATTTTTTTGTTCTCTGTAAATATCAGTTTCTGAGCTTACTTCACCAACAAAATTTTCTTTATCTAAGTCTACTAAATTTACTGCAGTAGGAATAGTATCAAAAACTTGAGGTTTTGTTTGTTCTAAACTTTCTTTTTTAAATATTTCTTCATTATTATTAATAAGCTCAGTATTTTTTATTTTTGTATCTAAATTTTCTGTCTTAAAAATACTTTCTAAATTGCTATTAACATTTTCAATTTCTTTATTTTCAACATCTTTGTTAAATTCTTTTTTTAAATTTTCTTGATATTTTTCTTCTTTTTTTTCTCAATCTATTGTTTGAAAATTATCAATTAAATCTTTATTATCTTTTTTTACTTCCTGTTCAACTAATTCATCTTGATTACTTACTATTAAATTTTCTTTTTCAAAAATTGTCTGTGAATGATTAATTGCTTGAGGATTATTAAAAGAAATATCATAGCCACCAAGATTTTCTGAATTTTCTTCTACTTTTTCTTCTACTTTTTTAATGACTGACTGACCTTCTTCTTCTAAATTTATTTTAACACTTTCTGTTTCTGCTTTACTTATAACCTCTGGAACACTTTCCAACTCCTCTATCTCTTTTGTAAAAATACTGGTAGGAATATTTGTTTTATTTTGTTCTGCCTGATTATCTGATAAATTATGTTCGATATCATTTGTAAAATTATTTTCAAATTTTTCTATTCCACTTTCTTCCGAAGAATATTCTAAAACAGGAGCTGTGGAAAGCCCCTTTCCCCTAACAAGATTAATTATTTTCTCTAAATCTTCTTTAGAAAAATATTCTATGGTTAATTTTCCACCTTCTCCACTTGTTTTTTCGTCAATATGAACTTTTGTTCCTAGTTTTTCCGCCAACTTTTTCTCCATTACTTTTATATCTGGGTCTGAAGTTTCCGTATTATTTATTGGGAATTTATTTGAAATAATAGAACGAGCTATTTTTTCTGCTGCTCTTACGGTTAATTTTTGTGATAATATTTTTTTAAATAATTCTTCTTGTTCGTAAGGTCTATCTTTGAGAACTAATAACGGCCTAGCATGACCTTCAGTCAAAATTTCTCCATCTATTGCTTGAGCAACGACGTCTGGTAACAACAATAATCTTAAAGAATTTGAAATATATTCTCTAGATTTTCCCATTTTTTGAGCGATTTCACCGTGGGTGTACCCAAATTGATTAGATAGTTTTTCAAAAGCCTTTGACTTATCAATTGGAGATAAATCTTCTCTCTGAATATTTTCTATAATAGATAATTCAAATTTTTCTTTATCTGAATGTTCATGCTCTCTAACCACAGCTGGTATTGTTTTTTTTCCTGCTATTTTTGAACTTCTTCATCGCCTTTCTCCAGAAATTAATTCATATGTTCCGTCAGATTTTTTAGTTACTACAATTGGCTGCATTATTCCATGCCTAACAATAGAATCTGCCATTGCAGAAAGTTTTTCTTCATCAAAACTACGTCGTGGTTGGTATGGATTTGGTGAAATATCAGAAAGAGAAATTTCATGCACCACCATAGTATTATTTTTATTTTCTTGATCCATAAATTATAAAATTTTATATAATTATATTAACATATTTTTTTAAAATAATTTATTTATGTCTTAGATAGATTGTAAGAACAATCAGCTTTAAAAGAGTACTGTTTTGTGTTTGTATTTATATCGAGTGTCTGTGTCTGTGTCTGTGTCATTCCAAAAGCGAAGCTATTTGGAATCCAGGATTTATGTTATCTAAAACATAATTTTTCACAAAATTATCTTACAAAATACTTTATTAAATTTATGCGTTTTATGTTTTAAAACCTGGATTCCAGATAGCTTACGCTTCTGAAATGACACAGACACAACAACACAAGCACAGAGACAAAATATTGTTTTTAATAATTAAAAACTTTTTTAAGTTTTATAATTTCCCCTTCCTTCTTCTTTCCTGTTTCTTTTTCTTGAAGATTTTCCTTCGGAAAATCTTCAATAAATTCACCCACAGCTAAAACTTGTTTTTTATAAAAAATAGAAACTACTTCTCCTTTTATATTTTTTGTATTTTTACAAATATTTTTTATTCTTGGCTTTGCTCCAGAAAGAATATATTTTTTAGCTCTTTTTTTAATAAAAATTTTTTTCATTGTTTTTTCTTCTTCCAGTCTGTTAAAAATTTCTGAAATAGAATAAATAAATAATTTTAATTTTTTATATTTTTTATATTTTTTAAAAATATTTTTCTCTTTATAAAATTCTTCCAATAATTTTGAAAAATCTTTTTGGGAAATAATGTTAGAATTTTTTTGAGAAAAAACTCCAGCTTTTATTCTAACTAAATCTCCCATAGAAGTATTTATGTTCATTTCCTGTCCAAGGTCGTGCGCAAGTTTTCTGATATATGTCCCCCTTTCCACTTCACACAATAATTTTGCTCAGCGACCATTATTATCAAATTCCAAAAGATTTAATTGGTAAATTTCCCTAATTCTTTCCTCTCTTTTTACCGATGATTTTAACGGTGGCATTTGAGTAATTTTTCCTTTAAATTTTTCTAAATTTTTCAGCAAAATAGTCCTGTCTAATTCTTTATGAAAAAGAAATTCTGCAATATAAGTTTTTTTAGAAAGTAAAATATATTCCAAGCCTCTAACTGCTCTACCAGAACCAATAACTAAAATTCCAGTAACTTTTGGATCTAAAGTTCCAGAGTGTCCAACTTTTATTTTATGACCTAACAAATTACTTAAAGTTTTTCTTAAAAAATGAACTTCATCATGAGAAGTTCTTCCTTTTTCTTTATTGATGATAAAAAAAGCATTTTTTAATCTTTGTGATATTTTTTTATTTAAAATATTTTTTAACATTTTTACTATTTTAACATTTTATAAAAATACTGTTTTGTGTTTGTGTCTGAGGTCGGACTTCTTAAGTGGTTGTGTGGGACTCGTTGTGTGAAGTCCGACCTCTTGAAAATGTGCCGTGCGTCTGCGTCTGCGTCATCCAGCACCACTTTTTTAATACAGAAATAGCTTCGCTATTTCTGTATTAAAAAAGTGGTGCTGGATCCAGGTTTTGAAACAGAGATTCTGTAAATTTAATAAAGCATTTTGTGCGAAGAATTTTGTAAATATTTAAACGGTTTGTAATTTTAATCCTGGATTCCAGATAGCAAGCTTCTGGAATGACACAAACACAAACATAATTTTTCATCAAAAAACCAAGCAATATTTTGCAAGGCATTTCATAACGATGGTTTATAAATCCACCTCAAAGTTTTTTACGAAAAGGGTTTAGTCCTTTCACTATCTATTACAATATTTTCTGAATTTTCTTTCAAAATTTAAAATATATTATCAGCTGCCTTTCTAAGACGGTTCATTGTTGCAAAACCTATGCCCTTATCAGAAAAAGTTTCAGACAAAATTATATCAACTTTATGTTCATCAAATTCTCTAAAAATTTTAAATAAATTCCTGGCTGTTTTTTCTAAATCATTTTTTGAACCAATATCCAAAACTAAATCAGCAAGGTCATAATTATTTTTTGTTTCCTTTGTTGAAATAACTCCCACTTTTTTATTTTCCTTTTTATATTTTATAATTATTTTTTGAATATTTTCTATCATTTTTTTTTCACTAAATAAAATTATTTTAGCTTCTGGAGAATAATGTTTGTATTTCATTCCAGGACTTTTTAACTTATTTGGTAATTTTTTATTAAAAAGTGCTGGATGAAGTTCAATGTTTTTTAAAACTTTTTTTAATTCCTCGAAAGAAATTCCTCCTGGTCTTAAAACTTGAAAAGGTTTAACTGTTAAATCTAAAACAGTCGATTCTAAACCAACTTTGCAAGAACCACCATCTAAAATAAAAACCTTATCTCCAAAATCAGTAAAAACATGTTCGGCACTTGTAGGGCTAGGTCTTCCAGAAATATTTGCTGACGGTGCAGCAATGGGAACTCCGCATTTTTTTATAAATTCTTTTGCTATTTTATTATCAGGCATACGAACTCCAACAGTATTTCCTCCAGCACTTACGATTTTAGGCACTAATTTACTTTTAAAGAAAATTAAAGTTAAAGATCCAGGTCAAAATTTTTTCATTAAAATTTCCGCTTCTTTAGGAATATTATCTACTAATTGTTCTAATTCTGAAATATTGGAAATATGAACAATTAATGGATTATCAGATGGTCTACCTTTAGTTTCAAAAATTTTTTTCACTGCTTTAATATCAAAAACATTTGCTCCCAAGCCATAAACCGTTTCAGTGGGAAATGCTACGATTTCACCTTTTTCAATAATATTTGCTGCTTTTTGAAAAGATTTTTTCTCAAAATTTTTATTTTTCATTTCAATAATTTAAAAAGTTAGAAATTTCTTCTGCTGTTCTTTTGAAACTGTAAATATTATTATGTCCAGCATTTTCAATAATAATAAAATATTTTTGTAAACTGTTAATGCTCTCAAAAAGTCTTTTTCCATGACTATACGGAATAATTATATCTTTATTGCCGTGAATAATTTTAACAAGCCCTTTGTAATCACTCAACATTTCTACATTATCATAATTTTCATCTGAAATTTTCTCTAACAAAAAAATAGGGTAAAAAGGAAATTTTGCTTTAGCAACATTAATTAAAGAATCAAATGGCGATATTAAAAATATTCCATCTACAGGCATTAAGCTTGCGTGATAACTAGCTATTCCCGAACCAAGGCTTTCAGCAAACAATAAAGTCTTCCTATAATCTTTTGTGCCCAAAAAAGAAACAATGTTTTCTGCATCATTAAATAAAAGTTCTCTTGTTGGCTTTCTGCTATCCCCACCAAAACCAGCGTATTCTACAAAAAGATGCGAGTATCCATAATTTTCAAAAATGTTTTTAAGATGTGCTCTATCACAAGCTGAACCTGCATTTCCGTGATAAATAATTATAATTTTATCTCCCCCCATATTTTTATAATAAGCCCTTGTTCCTTTTACATTTATTTTTTCACTGTCATGAAATGCTGGACAATTATAAAAATCACCACCAAAAGGGTGATAAATCATACTTCGATGTGCGGCAAATATAAAAATAGCAAATATTATATATATTGAAATTGTTATTATAAGAAAATTTTTTAAAATTATTAACATTTTATTTATTTAAGGATTACAAATTTCACACTGGCCAGGATCTGCAAATTTTCCATATTTAGTAATTTTTATTTTTTGTTTATAATTACATTTACTGCACACGGAGATTTCATTTTTAGGTAGGTTAGTTTTTGTTTTACAAATACCACACAAAAGTCCTTTCTCAATTCCTGTAACTACAAAACCTAGAGTTTTGCATTCAGGACATTTTGATTTAATGTTTTTAACTAAATTTTTTACAGAAAACTTAATTCCTTTCATTCTAGTTGGATTTTTATGTGCACGCATATCAGTTTCTAAAAATACTCTTGAATTATTGGGTAGTGATAAAATTTCTGTTACTTTTTTTTCTAAATCTTTTTTAGTCTTTATGTTTTTAAATAAATATTTTGTGTCATTTTTAGTTTTTCGTACAATAATACCGTGACTAGGAAAAGAATTTTTTTTTGCAAATTTAAAAGCTTCATCTAAATTATAAATATATTTAGAATCGTTATTTGTTTCAAAATTTTCATAGTAAGCAACAATTTCAAGATTATTTTTTTTATCAATTAAAAGAGTTAGCTCTAAATTAGATTGAATAAATGGTGTTTGAGAATGTGGACCAAAACTACCTTCGCTTGCCACGGCCAAATCACAGCCTGAAATTTCCATTGCCGTGTTCGCTTTATTTTTTGCCGTTTTATACATATCATTATGCCTTTTAACTTCCCTAGTAAAAGTTCCAAATTTATCAGTATTAAAATTTTCTAAAATAAAACAATCAACTCCAAGTTCTTTTTCCAGGATTGGTTTAATAACTTTTTCTTTTTGATGCATGGTGGCAATAACTAATTTTCTGCCTTTAAAATCTTTTAACATATTATTATTATACATTTTTTTAATGTTTTTTAATATAAAAGACTAAATTAAAGCTTGAACCTGGAACAATCAGATTTTAAATAATATTGATTTGTATTTGTATCGCGCGTCTGTGTCATCCAGCACCACTTTTTTTAATACAGAAATAGCACAGCTATTTCTGTATTAAAAAAAGTGGTGCTGGATCCAGGTTTTAAAACACAAGGAGATTAAATTTAAGAAAAATATTTTGTACAAATAATTTTGTGAAAAACTTGTACTCGAGTCCCATCGGGCATTGAACGGCTCATAACTTCAATCCTGGATTCCAGATAGCTTCGCTTCTGGAATGACACAGAGGCAATAATACAGACGCAATGACACAGAGAGAGGGGAATGATACAAACACAAAGGAGCATGGCCTTAAAAAAGAATTGTAATAAACTAAAATTTTGAATAACAATTGGGGCAAAATTAAACTTTAGCACAAGAAAAAACCGCATATATTATGCGGTTGTTTCTTCTTGATATATAAAAAAGTGAATATTGTATGGAGATATGCTACTAGTAAATAGTAAGCTCTCAAAAAATCTTTCTTGTGCCCCGTCGTAATTGAAAGTGTCGTGTATCTTATCATAAACGAATCAGATTTTAAAACTCCTGATTAAAGTTTTTCGTAGCAAATATTAAAAATATTCGCAAATCAACCAATAAAGTAGAAATTACTACCATATTCTTTGAAATAATCTACGACCAGCTTCCGCTAGCCGTGCCTTGTTACGACTTAGTCCCTGTTATTGAATTCACCTTAGGACATAATAAATATGCACTTTGGGTGCTCCCAACTCCCTTGACTTGACGGGCGGTGAGTACAAGACTCGAGAACATATTCACCGCAGTATAGCTGACCTGCGATTACTAGCGATTCCAACTTCATGGGGGCGAGTTTCAGCCCCCAATCCGAACTTGGGATAGGTTTGAAGGATTAGCTCAGTATTGCTACGTCGCAACCCGTTGTCCTACCCATTGTATCATGCGTGCAGCCCTAGACATCAAGGGTCATGCTGACCTGGCGTCATCCTCACCTTCCTCCCCGCCCAAAATCTTTAAAGCTTGGAAACTTAATTGGAAAAACAAAATAAAAAAATAAATTTTAATAAGTTGAATTTCCAATTAAGTTCCCAAAATTCTATAAAAAATAGAATTTTAAAAACTTAGGGCGAGGCAGTCTCGCCTGATACTTATAACAGACGATGAGGGTTGCGTTCGTTTCCCCACTTAAGGGAACAGCTCAAGCCACGAACTGACGACGGCCATGCAACACCTGTTATAGCTCAATATCTACTATTTGTCTCCAATGTGTAGCGTGACTATAATATCTAATCTAGGTAAGGTTCTTCGTGTAATATCGAATTAAGCCGCGTGATCCACCGCTTGTGCGAGTCCCCGTCTATTCCTTTGAGTTTTAGCCTTGCGGCCGTACTTCCCAGGCGGGACACTTAACGCGTTAGCTTCGCCTCTCCGAGGGTTGATTCTCAAAAAAAGCTAGTGTGCATCGTTTACGCCCTGGACTACTGGGGTATCTAATCCCATTCGCTACCCAGGGTTTCGTCCCTTAGCGTCAGAAATAACCCAGTGTGTTGCCTTCGCTTTTGGTGTTCCACATAATATCAACGGATTTCACCCCTACACTATATGTTCCACACACCTCTGTTATTCTCTAGTTTAACCGTTTCTTTTGCCTATCCCGAGTTGAGCTCGGTGCTTTAACAAAAGACTAATTAAACCGCCTACGGACCCTTTACGCCCAATGATTCCGGATAATGCTCGAGGCTCACGTATTACCGCTGCTGCTGGCACGTGATTAGCAGCCTCTTATTCCTGAGTTAATGTCAATAATTTCTTCACTCATAAAAGATCTTTACATCCCTAAGGACTTCATCGATCACGCTGTGTCGCTCCGTCAGACTTTCGTCCATTGCGGAAGGTTCTTGACTGCTGCCCTCCGTAGAGGTACGGGCCGTGTCTCAGTCCCGTTGGTGGGGGTCAGGCTCTCACCTCCCCTAAGCGTCGTAGCCTTGGTAGTCCATTACACTACCAACTAGCTGATGCTGCGCAGGCCATTTTCAAAGCTAAAGCTATAAATAGCAATCTTTCCCCTATACCATACGGCATAGGGATATCAAGTATTACCCTATTTTTCAATAGGCTATTCCTGACTTTGAAGTATGTAGTCCTACGTATTACTACCCCGTTCGCCACTGCTCCGAAGAGCCGTTCGACTTGCATGCCTTATCCACACAGCAAGCATTCATCCTGAGCTAGGATCAAACTCTTATATAAAATTAGACGGAGCAAAAGAAAAATTTCTTTTGTAAATTATTATCTAAGAGTTCGAAAAAGTTGCTGACCAACTTTCTCTCACTTATTTCTAACCGGAAAGGTAGAAATAAGCTACAAATAATAATCCAGATTGCTTACCATATCTGATTTTAAAAAAACCAGAAAAATGTTTTGCATATATGTTCTCCATACAATATTCCGAGCTTTTATGAGAAGTAATTACCAGATATAGTAATTATTATCTTCTCGCTCTTTATTTTCAAATATCAAGTTCTAGCATTGTATACTTTTTCATTTTTAAAGTCAAGTTTTTTTAATAAAGTTTATTAAAAAAACTTTAATAACCTGGGGAAAAACAATTTTATTAATCTTTCTTCAAATTATCCTCAAAAAAAGCAATTAATTTTTTGTAAATTGGTTTTCTAAAATCTACTGTCTTATTAACAATATCAACTGGTTCTACTCAATAATATTCTAAAAATTCTTCATCTTCTACATTATGTAAATCTATGGAATTAAAATCTCCATTAAATTCAAAAAAGAAAAATTTTTGTGTTTGTCCTCTGCCATGTTTTTTTGACCGCAATCTTTCAGGCAACACATAAGTAATCCACTCAGGATATTCTCCAATTAAAATAAGATCTTTTTCCTCAATACCCGTTTCTTCTTTTAATTCTCTGTAAATCCCTTGAATAGGAGTTTCATGAATTTTAATTCCTCCCTGAGGCAACTGTCTCGACCCTTTTCTAGTTATTCGTTCAAATGCTAAAACTGCTGTTCTTTCTTTGTTTACAATAAAAGCTCCTGCAGAAGATCTAAATTTATCATCTGGCGGTTCAAATAAAGGTATCATAAAATATTTTTTTATAGTTTTTTATAATTTTTTATAAAAAATGATTGATAATAATATGTAGTTATCATAACACAAAAAAAATAAGATAAAAATTTTCTTCTTGGATTAAACTCTGAACCTAGAACAATCACATTTTAAAATAATACTGATTCATGTCTGTGTCTGTGTCATTCCAAAAGCTTGCTATTTGGAATCCAGGTTTTGAGGTAGAGAACGTGCAAATTTAATAAGGTATTTTGTAAAAATAATTTTGTGATTAAATTAATCACTGTGTAATATGAATCCTGGATTCCAGATAGCTTCGCTTCTGGAAGGACACAGATACAAAAGCGTGATACAGACACAAAGCAGTATTGTTCTTAAAATTTGATTGTTTCAGATTCAAAGTTGAATTCAAGCTGTCTACAATATAATTTAAATCATTTCAGCAAATTTACGATTTACTTCTTCTTCAATTTCTTCTCTTGGTCTTCCTAATTTTTGTGCGGCAATATTTTTTAAATATTCTTTTATTTCTTGATTTCCTTCAGAAGGTGCGATTGTCTGAACATTAAAAGGTTTTTGTGGTTCACCATCTACTAGAATTTTTAAATAAGCATTATAATTATTCAAATTCATTATATCACTAGCGCTAAAAGTTGGTGCTAATTGTTTTTCTAAAAATTCTGCATCTTCTGGACCAACACGAAAAATAGCCATTGATCCCACATTTCCAAAAACTGCATCACGAATTCCTTCGTCAATTTGTTTAATAAATTGATGAGCGATATTTAAAGAAAGTTTATACTTACGAGCTTCTGATAAAATTTGTGAAATAGAATCTGTAGTTACATTTTGAAACTCATCTATATATAAATAAAATGGCGGTAAATTTAAATGCAAAGAATCAACTCGAGAAAGTGCCGCCATTAAAATTTTACCAACAATAATAAGTCCTATTAAATTTGAATTTATTTCACCAAGCTTTCCTTTGGACAAATTTATTAAAAGAATTTTTTTATTATCCATCACATCTCGCATATTGAACGCAGATTTTTCTTGAGCAATAATTGGTCTCATAAAATCATTAGCTAAAAATACATCAAATTTATTTGTAATATAAGGAACAATATTTGCTAATTCCGAATCGCCACTAGCTTGAGTGGCAATTTTTTCTCAAAATTGTTTTACAATCATATTTTTGCAATGTTTTAATTTTAAATTTCTAAAATTTTCATCGGATAAAACTCTAGAAATTTCCACCATAGTATTTCCAGATTCTGGATGATCTAGAACTAATAATGTGGCATTTCTAAAATACTGTTCAAAAGCTGGACCCATAGATTCTGGACTTCCCGAATATAGTTTTCTGAAAATTCCAAAAAGTTCATCTACCACAAAAGTTTTTTGCTCTGGATAAGCTGGGTCATATTCCAACATATTCATTCCCATTGGTCTTTTGGTATTTGTTGGGTCAAAATAAATTACATCATCATGCCTGTGTTCTGGGATTTGAGATAAAATATCTTCAATATCTGAACCATGCGGATCAATAAAACAACAACCATCTCCATTTTGAATATCTTGAATAATCATATTTTTTAGAATATTTGTTTTACCAACTCCAGATTTTCCAATAACATACATATGTCTCATTCTATCTACAGCTTTCATATAAACATTTGTTTTTACTCCTTGATGTTCATTAAATCCTAATAAAATATCTTTCATATTTGAGAAAGAAGCGTCTCCTAGATTTTCTTGAGATGACTTTTGTGCTTGCGAAGCAAGGCTTGTAGTTTGGTCGGGTGTCTCGCTCAAGACTTGCTTCTTGGAAAACTCTGGTTGTATTTTAGAAGCCGAGCTTAAAGTTTGTTCCCGCTCCTCGGTTAAGTCTGGCTTTTGAAAATCAGGTTCTTGAAAACTTGATTTCCCTCCTCTAACTCATGATTCATCTGGTTTTTCTAAAACGAAATTATTAATATCCAAAGAATCCTCTGTTTCAATGTCTAACTTTTCTAAAACTTCACCTTGAGGGATTTGTTCTGTTTTCTGCAATAATTGTTTTTGAGGAATCTCAATATTTTGTATATCTTTTTTATATTCCTCTTCTTCTTTTATAAATTGTTCTTTGGCATTTTGTGAAAGTTTTTTTGAAATACTAGACGAGGCAAACGAAGATGTAGATAAAATATCTCCAGCATTCAAAGAAATTTCTGGAAAATGAAAAATGCTTGTTATTTCGGAAGTGTTTAAATAAAAAAAATCTTTAAAATCAAAAACTCTAAAACTATAATTTTTTATTTTTTGTTTCAAACTATTTCCTAAAAACTTTTTAAATTTAAATTTATTTCCAAGTGTGTTTTCAAATTGATAAAAAGAAGATTCTAGTTCTGATAAAATTGCATCTGCATGAGCCTGGTTATTTCCCGCAGAAACTAAACGAATATTTATTTTATAAAATCTAGAAGAGTTTTTACTTTTTATTTCTTCGGAAATCAATCCTCTTTTTTCTTTGTCTTTTATTTCTTTATCCTTTTCCTTATTTGAAATTTCCTTGCTAATAACAGACACAACATTTGCAATAAATGATTCTTTTATTTTTAAAGATTTTTCAATATCATCACCTTCTGATATTTTATCTAACATTTTAACAAGTTTTTTATTAACATCTTCATCATCTGGTGAAAGCATAATTTGAATTGCGGCACCTTCTGCTGTGTCTAAATTAGAAAAAGATTCTAAAATAATATTTAAAGGATCATAATTTAAATCTTTATAAGTTTTAATCGGTAGGGCTGATGATTTATTTAACACCGCTTCTGAATATGCAATATGTTCGCTTTTATTAAAAATATTATAATCATCATTATTTTCTTTTATGGCTGCATTTGGAAAAATAGCCAAAACTTGGTTTTTAAAAATATTTTTTTTATTATTTGGGATTGCGGAAAAAAACACTACTTCATTTCTTTTCTGTGGATAGGCAATTTCAATGGAATAATAATTTTGTTTTTTACCATTACTTTCCGACACAGAAAACATTCCCGCATAAAATTGTTCCATTGAAGAAAGCAATAATTCTAAAGTTTTCTCTTTTCCATCTTCATTGCTATTTTCTGGCAATGATACTTCAAATAAAGTCATATGTAATCCTGGATATAACGGTGATGTCTCTTTTACTTCGGCGACTTTTCCAGTTTTAATATATTGAACTAAAAATCTATGAAAATCATCTTTAATATGAAATGATTCTGTTTTTTCAATAGCATTAATTGTATTTAAAATTCCGTTATCTTTTACTGAACTTAATAAATATTCCATTTTCTGATCATCTTCGTCTGGACTTAAAGAAAGGATTATTTGCTCGGCTTTAGATTGTTTTTGACTATACTCTGGACTAATTATTCCCACGGTGTTTTCTGAATAATCTTTTATTGTTTTTTCCACTGCAACTACTTGTTGTTCTTCAGGTAATTTTTCAAAAGAATTTCCAAAAGATGCCATTGATTTTTTCTCCAATGAATTTTTAAAATGCGGAAGCTCGTTTTTTGGAGATGATATTATTTTTTCTGAAGAATTTGGTTCCATAATTTTTTATATTTTTTTATATATTTTAGTATAACAAAAATTTAGAAAAATAAAAAAAATTTCTCCGTGTGATCTCGGAAACAGTTTTTTCACACGAGCTTGCGAGTGTTTGAAAAAACTAGTTGCACCACAAGGGTATTGGCAGAATATACAAAAGAAACACAAAAGAGTCTTTTGTTATTCGTGCTGGCATCCGTTGATCCATGTTCTTTGTTTTTT
>CAZDWR010000002.1:0-19857 GCA_964509275.1 uncultured Candidatus Saccharibacteria bacterium | reverse complement strand
AAATTTCTTTTTCCGACCGAGCGAACGAATGTTATATCCTCCAGATATAACATAGTGAAGCGAGAGTTGGAAAAAGAAATGGAACGGAGTGAAATTTCTTTTTCCGACCGAGCGAACGAATGTTATATCCTCCAGATATAACATAGCGAAACGAAGGTTGCATAAATACAGAGTCTTTCTCTGTGTCATTCCGGGAACGAAGTTACCCGGAATCCAGAATTAAAGTTGCTAAACATTAAATTTTTAAAAAATTATTTTTATAAAATACTTTACTAAATTTATACGTTCTCTACCTAAAAACCTTGATTACAGATAGATTCGCTTCTGGAATGACACAGACGTAATGACACAAATACAGACACAAAACAGTATTATTTAAAATTTGATTGTTTCTGGTTCCAGGGCTGAATATAAGATCTTGGAGATTTTTTTTTGTATTAGTTTGTGTTAGAATAAATGTAAAAATAGAAGTTTATATAATTATCTTCAGATAAAATTAAACAAAGAGAGTAGTGCGGGTTTGCTTAATTTAGTCTCTCGTTTCAACAAAATTATGGAATTAGAAAATAAAGATAAAAAAATGGAAGAAATTATTTCTTTTTGTAAAGAAAAAGGTTTTGTTTTTCAATCATCTGAAGTTTATGGAGGTTTGGCTGGGGTGTATGATTTTGGACCATTAGGAACAGAGCTTTTAAAAAATATAAAAGATTTTTGATGAAAAGAAAATGTTTATAAAAAAAATAATTATTTTGGATTGGATTCTGCAATTTTTAAAGATGCAAAAGTTTGAGAAGCATCAGGTCACACCAGTGGATTTTCAGACCCTATGGCAGAATGTAAAACTTGCAATGCAAGACTTAGAATAGATAAAGAATTAGAAAATATTGGAGTAACAGCAGATGAAAAAATGTCTGAAGAAGAAATAAATAAACTTTTTACCGAACACAAAAACAAAATAAAGTGTTATAAATGCGGAGGAAATGATTTTTCAGATGTAAAAGCTTTTAATTTATTAGTTAAATCAAATTTAGGAGATTTTACTTCAAAACAAGACAGAAGTGTTTATTTGCCAGGTGAAGCTTGTCAGGGAATTTATTTAAATTTTAAAAATGTTGTAGATTCTATGCACCCAAAAATTCCTTTTGGAATTGCTCAAATTGGCAAAGCTTTTAGAAATGAAATTTCTCCAAGAAATTTTTTATTTAGAACTAGAGAATTTGAACAAGCAGATACTCAATTTTTTGTAAGACCAAATGAAAATTTAGAAATTTATAAAAAAATAAAAGAAGAAAGGTGAAAGTGATATTTAAATTTAGGCTTAAGTTTAGAAAATTTAAAGTGAAAACAGCATCAGAATTTAGTTTTTTATGCTGCCGATGCTTGAGATATTGAATATAATTTTCCAACTTACGGTTACGACGAGATAGAAGGAATTCATGATAGAACAGATTATGATTTAACTGTTCACCAAAAATCTTCTGGAACAGATTTGCAGTTTAATGACAATGGGGAAAAATTTACACCTTGAGTTTTAGAAACTTCAATGGGATTAGGCAGGGTATTTTTAGCAGTTTTATCAGAAGCTTACGATAGTGAAATTTTAAAAGATGGAAGTGAAAGAAAAGTTTTGAGATTAAAAAAAAAACTTGCCCCCATAAAAGTAGCAATACTTCCATTAATGAAAAAAGATGGTCTTTCAGAAGAGGCAATGAAAATATTTAATGATTTATCTGAAGATTTTTCAGTAGTTTATTCAGATGCGTCATCTGTGGGAAAAAGATATAGAAAACAAGATGAAATAGGCACTCCTTTTTGTGTTACTTTTGATTATGAATCAAAAGAAGATAAAAGTGTAACAGTTAGAGATAGAGACACGATGATTCAGGAAAGAATAAAAATAGATGATTTAAAGGAATATTTGAAGGAAAAATTAAAATAGCATGATTTGTTTTATTTTTTAGTTTTTTGTGACATGTTGAGTTAAAGTGAAAGAAAAGAAGTAAAATATTGTAATAAAAATTAAGAGAGAGTCTAAAAAATGATCAACAAACCTCTATATAATTATTAAATTAAAAAATAAAAAATATGATAAAAAATATGATAAAAGCTGTAAGCATTATCGGGCTACTAATGGTAACAAGTTATTCTTATGCAACATCAAATACAAGCACAATTTCTAATGTCGTTGTTAATGAGGCTGTTATTTGCACAATGGATGCAAAAATATGTGAAGATGGTACTTATGTTGGTAGAATTGGGCCAGAGTGTGAATTTTCAGCCTGTCCAAGTAGTAAAAATTTACACATATTAAAAGATATTACATCAAGAGTTTGTACAAAAGAATATGAACCAGTTTGTGCTAAAATAGCCACTGGAATAAGATGTCTCACAGAACCGTGTCCTGCATATGTTAAGAAAACTTTTTCAAATAAATGTATGGCAGAAAATGCTGAAGCAGTGTCTATTAATGAAGGGGTGTGTAATAATAAAAAAATAATTCCTGGCTTAAAAAGGGCGGTTATTTCAAGTGCTGAAGCAGTAGAAATAAAAAATATTTCTACAAAAACGATGAAATCTATTCAAGTAAATCCTCAAAGAATGAAAGCTGTCAATGCTATAGCCTTGGCTCATAATGAGGAGGAGAGAAAAGAAATTTTAAAAGCTATAAGAGAAGAAAGAATTAATAATATGAATGAAATAGATTCTCAAGCCAGTCCTAAGATTTATGAAAAAGATATTGCACAAGAAAAAGTTTTAGAAAAAAGAAAAGAAATTATAAGTAAAAAATCAGAAGAAGTGTTTTCAAAATTTGATTTTTTTATTAATAGAATAAGCAATATTTTAGAAAAAATTTCAAAAAAAAATGAAGCGGTTAAAAGTCCTGAAGTAGATGAGATTCTAGAAGAATCAAAAAATACGCTTGAAGAAGCAAATAAATTAAAATCAGAAGCTTGAATTATATTTTCAGAAATAGCTACTTCAGAAACAAAAGAAATAGCTAGAGAAAAATTGTTAACAGTAAAAAAAATATTGGCAGAAGCTAGAAAAAACATAAGGATATCTTTTAAGGGAGCAAGAGAAGCTATAGAAATTTTAAAAAATAAAGTATAATATTAAGTATATGCAAAATCAGGAAATAAATAAAAAATATATTATATATGTAATAATTATACTGTTAGCAATAACTACATTTTTTTTATTTTTAGCAGGGCAGTTCAGTGAAAAAAAAGATGAAAGTGTAATATTAATGGATAATGACAATACTGAAATTATAGTAAAAAAGAAAGATTTAAAAGAAATAGAGGCCAGGTTAGATGAATTAGATATTGATTTATCTGACATATTAAACGAAATGGAGTTTTAATTTTATTAAAAATAATGACTCATGACATTTTAAATTTTTAGAAAATTATTTTTTTAAGTTTACGGGTTTTTTGGCTTAAAACCTGGATCCAGCACCACTTTTTTTAATACAGAAATAGCACAGCTATTTCTGTATTAAAAAAAGTGGTGCTGGATGACACAGGAACAAAGGAATAATACAGGCACCACACCAAGAGCTAATACAGGTACGAAAACAAACAAGTTTTATTCGCTCTGGCTTTCTTGTGCGTCCTTTGCATCTGTCTCACTGCGTCGGGCGTATGTGTCATTCCAGAAGCGCAAGCTATCTGGAATCCAGGATATTAAGGTTGCAAACCTTTTAAAATTTTATGAATTTATTTTAAAAAATGTTTTATTAAATTTATTTGGTTTTTTACTTCGATAAGATATTAACAGATTATTAAAAGTGCTATTGTATTTATATGTTTTTTCTGCTATAATTCTCCCACTTATTAAAATATGGTTAAAGATTTAGGAGAATTAAGAAAGGGAGTGGTTATAGAAGCGTTACCTAACACTATGTTTCGTGTAATTCTTGAAGGTGACAATGAAGAAGATGCAGAAATTGCGTATCTTTCTGGAAGAATGAAACGATTTAGGATTCGTATTATAGTAGGAGATAAGGTTGAAATAAAAATAGATGAATACGGAGGAAAAGGAAGAATTATCAAAAGAATGTAATCTAACCATTTTTTAAAAAATAGTTTAATTTTAATAAAATATGAAAGTAAAATCATCAGTAAAAACAATTTGTAAAAATTGCAAAAAAGTAAAAAGAAATGGGGTTTTACGCGTGATTTGTTCTGTTAATCCAAAACATAAACAAAGACAAGGGTAATAGAAATATTATCTTTTTTAAGTTACAGTTTATTATATTTTTTAAAAAATTATAATAGAAATCCTATCCTAAGTGATAGCAGTTGGGCTGTATTTAATCAGCTCTCGCTTCAACAAAATTATATTAGAAAATATAATTTCGTTTCACTCGATGTGTTAAATACGAGAACACATCCGAGTCGTACTTAACCCACTCTCGTTTCAACAAAATTATGAGAATAGCAGGAATAACATTACCAGAAAATAAAAGAATAGAAATTGCACTAACAGAAGTTCACGGAATTGGTAGGCCATTAGCTCTTAGTATTTTAAAACAAGCAAAAGTAGAATTTTCTAAAAAAGCAAAAGATATAACTGATGACGAAGAATTAGTTATTAAAAAGATTATTGATGATATAAAAATTGAAGGTGATTTAAAAAGACAAAAATCAGCAAATATTAAAAGACTTATTGATATTTCTTCGTATAGAGGCTCAAGGCATATTAAGAAACTTCCATCAAGAGGTCAAAATACAAAAACAAATTCAAGGACTATCAGAGGTGGTGGAAGAAAAACTATGGGGTCCGGAAAAATAAAAGTTACAAAAAAATAGTTCATCAAATTATATAATATGGGAAAAAAAAAAATTGTACAAAAAGGATCAGGTAAAAAAAATAATGCTCTAAGAGCTAGGGCAATTTCTAGGTCTTCAAAAAAAAAAAAAAAAAATTATCTGAAGGTGTCTTACATGTTCAATCAACATATAACAACACAAGAGCTTCTTTAACAGATTTAGAAGGAAATTTATTTTTCTCTTCATCTGCTGGAGCTTTAGGGTTTAGAGGGGCTAAAAAGGGAACACCTTTTGCTGCTGCAAAAATTGGAGAAGTTGTGGGAGAGCAAGCAGTTATTGCAGGAGTTAAAAAAGTTTCAGTTTCTGTAAAGGGAGCTGGTGCCGGAAGGGAAGGAGTTATCAGAGCTTTTATAGCCAAAGGTATTACTTTGTCTTCAATAGCAGACAACACACCTGTTCCATTTAATGGTCCAAAACCTAAAAAACCGAGAAGAGTTTAATAAAATTAAATAATAAATTTATATAATTTCACCTCTGCCATCTAAAAAATTAAAATTATGTCAACAATTAGAGCAAAATATAAAAAGTGTAGAAAATATGGAAGTACAATTTTCGAAAAGTGTTCCTCTGCCAAGTATGCAATTTCTGAACAAAAAAAAAGATTTGCAGTTAAAGGAAAAAGAAGAACAATGATTACTGAATATGGTAAAAAACTTATTGAAAAACAAAAAATTAGACTTTCTTATGGACTTAAAGAAAAAAAATTAAGATCATATGTTTTTAATGCTATCGATGCTCCAAATGAAACATACGGTGAAATATATAAATTTTTAGAGACTAGACTTGATAATACTATTTATAGAATTGGACTTGCAGATACTAGGGCAATGGCTAGGCAAATGGTTTCCCACGGACATATTATGGTTAATGGAAGAAAATTAAATATTCCTTCATATCCAGTAAAGATAGGAGATAAAATATCTGTTAGACCTCAAAGTTCTGATAGAAAATATTTTGAAAACATTGATAAAAAAGATAAAATAAAAACACCAAAATGACTTCTGTTTGATTTCAAAAAATTACAAGGAGAAGTTCTGGCATTCCCAGAAATAGATACTAGAGAATTTAATTTTGCGCAGGTAGTGGAGTTTTATACAAGATAGAAAGCTATTATAAATAACAAATAACATATTATGATTCAAAAAGAAATTTTATTACCAGGGAAAATAAAAATTATATCAGAAGATAAAAATAAGGGAAATTATGAAATAGATAAACTATATCCAGGTTATGGGCACACCTTAGGTAATTCTCTCAGAAGGGTTATTCTTTCATCAATTTCAGGGGTTGCTATAACTAGAGTGTACATAGAAGGAGTAGCTCATGAATTTTCTAATGTGGATGGAGTAAAGGAAGATGCTATTAATATTATTTTAAATTTAAAACGGGTAGTATTTAGAATACATACAGAAGAACCTTTCAGTTTAACTTTGAAAACAAAAAAAACTGGTAAAATTACAGCAAAAGATATAGAATTACCATCTCAAGTTGAAATATTAAATCCAGAACAATATCTATTTACTTTAGAAAAAGGAAAAGAGGTATCTATTAATTTTGAAATATCAAAAGGCTTAGGATATATCTCAAAAGAGGATATAAAAAGCGGCACAAAATTGAAACCCGGGGAAATAGTTATGGACGCCTCATTTACTCCTATAAGGAGGGCTTCTTATAAAGTAAGCTCAACTAGAGTTGGAGACAGAACAGATTTTAATAAAATTTCATTATTTGTAGAAACTGACGGTTCTGTTACTCCCACAGAAGCAATTAATTGATCTGTTGAAACAATGATTAATCAATTTAAATCAATTTTAGGACAGCATGTTGAAGCTAATATTTCTGAAGAAAAAGGGGAATCAATCGCAACATTAAAAATAGATGGGGCAATTTTAGAAAAAATAGCAATTCACGGAATAATAAAATTATCTGAATTAAATGAAATGAGTGAAGAAGAATTATCGGAAATTGAAGGGATTTCTAATAAAGATGTTGAAAAAATTTTAGAATCTTTAGGTAAATAATAAAATAATTAAAGTTAATCATGAGAAATCACAATACAAACAGAAAATTCGGAAGAAAAACAAATCAAAGAAGAGCTCTATTAAGAAGCTTGGCTATTTCTCTAATTAACTATGAAAAAATAGAAACAACAGAACCAAAAGCTAAAGAAATTAGGTCTTATGTTGAAAAATTAGTTACTAAAGCAAAAAATGGGAATATCTCAACAAGAAGACTTCTAAATTCAAAATTAGGTTCTGGTGGAGATATTTCATCTAAAAAACTTATTGAAGTTCTGGCACCTAGATATAAAGATAGACCAGGTGGATATTTGAGAATTATTAAAAAAGGTAAAAGAATTGGTTCCGATGGTGCTGATATGGCAATAATCGAATTCATTAAATAAAATATATATGACTAGAGAATATACAATTGATGCAAAAGATAAAAAAATTGGAAGACTGGCAAGTGAAATTGCAGTAATTTTGATGGGCAAAGATGACGCAAAATATGCGCCAAATGTGGTGGCCGATGTTAAAGTTTTAATAGAAAATTCCTCTAAGCTTGATATTTCTGAGAAGAAAATGGATCAAAAAATTTATGACCATTATTCAGGATATCCGGGAGGACGTAAAGAAATAACCTTGAGAAAACTTATTGAAAAAAAAGGTTATGCTGCGCCGCTTGAAAATGCAATTTATGGAATGCTTCCTAAAAATAAATTGAGAGATTTATTGATGAAGAATTTAATAATTAACCAATAGTATTATGGCAGATAAAATTTTAAGAAATATAAAAAAAAAAAATAAAAAATCAGTTCTTAAAAATGTAAAGGAATTGATTAAAAGTGTAATGCCTAAAAAAGGTGAGTACACTGAAGCTATAGGAAGAAGAAAAACTGCCGTAGCAAGAGTAAGACTATACCCAGCAAAAAAGAATGAAGTAATAGTTAACGGTAAAAAAACGGAAGAATTTTTTGGAACAGCAGAATTAGTTAATAAAACAATGGAGGCATTAAATTCTGTTTCAGAAAAATATACAGTATCAGCTTATGTTAAAGGTTCAGGAATAAATGCACAAGCTGAGGCTATTAGGCTGGGAATTGCTAGAGTTTTAGTTAAATTAGATTCAGAAAGCAGGGGAATTTTGAAAGAAAAAGGATTTTTAAAAAGAGATCCAAGGTCTGTTGAAAGGAAAAAACCTGGTCTTAAAAAATCTCGTAAAGCGCCGACTTGAGTTAAGAGATAAAAACATTAATTTTAAAAAACTGACTTCAGATTATAAAGTCAGTTTTTTTAATAAATACAACAACACATTGATAATGCTTTCCTGTTGTGTTTGTGTCATTTCTTTGTGTCTGTGCCATTGTGTCTGGCGTCTGTGTCATTCCAGAAACGAAGCTATCTGGAATCTAGGATTAAGTTAAAAAACATTAAATTTCAGAAAATTATTTTTAAAAATTATTCTGGTAGATTTATGTGCTTTCTGCCTCAAAACCTGGATTCCAGATAGCTTCGTTTCTGGAATGACACAGATGAAACAACGTAACAACACAGACACAGACACAGACACAAAGCAGTATGATTTTAAAATATAGTTACTCACGGTTCAAAGTTGAATCTAAGAATTTTTTCGTAAAAGATGTTTAAATTTGTTATAATACTAATTAAATAAATAATTAATATATAAAAATGATTAAAAAGAAAGATAATTCAAATTATGGGGCCGATGCAATTTCAGTTTTAGAAGGTTTAGAACCAGTGAGAAAAAGACCTGGAATGTATATTGGTTCCACGGGAACCGATGGCTTACATACTATGGTTAGAGAAATTTTTGACAACTCCAGAGATGAAGCTATGGGTGGTTATGCAGATAGGATAGAAGTTGCAATTTTACCTGGTGAAATAATAAGAGTAGTTGATAACGGAAGAGGGATTCCAGTTGATAAACATAAAAAAACAGGATTATCTGCCCTTGATACCATAATGACAACTTTGCATGCAGGAGGAAAATTTGGAGGAGCAGAATCAGGATATAAAATTTCTGGAGGATTGCATGGAGTAGGGGCTTCAGTGGTTAATGCTTTATCTGTAATGACAAAAGCTGAAATTCATAAAGATGGAAATGTTTATGTTCAAGAGTATTCTAGGGGAATTAAAAAGTATGATGTAAAAAAACTTAAAAGAAAAACTGAAGATAATGGAACTATTATTTCTTTTCAATTTGACCCAGAAATATTTAAAGATTTAAAAGCATATTCTTACAAAAGACTAGCAACACATTTACGAGGTCAAGCATATTTGGTAAAAGGTTTACGAATTACAATTTTAGATTTAAGAAATTTTGAAGGAGAAATTCCAGAAGAGCAATATTATCTTGATGATTTAGCACTACCAGTAGTTTCTGAAACATTTTATTTTGATTCAGGTCTTTTAGCTTTAGTGAGATTTTTGAATAAACATCAAAAAGCTGTTCATAAAAATATTTTTTATACTAAAAAACAAACTAATGATTTTGGAGAATCTGTAGAAGTTGCTTTTCAATATGCTGACGATATTTCTAATCGTATTTTTGCTTATGCTAATAATATTCCTAACCCAGATGGTGGATTTCATTTAAATGGTTTTAAAACGGCCTTAACTAGAATAATGAATAAGTACGCTAGAAAAAATAACATTATTAAAGAAAAAGAAGATTCGTTACAAGGAGATGATTTACTTGAAGGAATTACTGCCATTATTTCAATTCATTTAGCAGACCCTCAATTTGAAGGGCAGACAAAAGGAAAGCTTGGTTCTACAGAAGCAAAAGGAATGGTGGATTCTGTTTTTGCAGATGCCTTGATGGAATTTTTAGAAGAAAAACCAGATGATGCAAAATCTATTCTTAGAAAAGCTGTTATGTCTCAAAAAGCTAGAATTGCTGCAAAATCAGCACGAGATTCAGTGATGAGAAAGGGAGCATTAGAAGGTTTGACTTTGCCGGGAAAATTAGCTGACTGTCAATCTAAAAAAGCTGAAGATTCAGAATTATTTATTGTTGAGGGAGATTCTGCTGGAGGTTCAGCAAAACAAGGGAGAGATAGAAAAACTCAAGCAATTTTACCTTTACGAGGGAAAGTTTTAAATGTTGAAAGAGCTAGAATAGATAAAATTTTAGGATCAGAGCAAATTAGAAATGTTATTACCGCTTTGGGGACTGGAGTTGGCGATGTTTTTAATATCGAAAAATTAAGATACCATAAAGTAATTATTGCAACCGATGCTGATGTGGATGGAGAACATATTACCACTCTTCTTTTAACTCTCTTTTATAGATACTTCAAACCATTAATTGAAAACGGAAATCTTTATCTAGCTAATCCACCGTTGTTTAAAATTTCACAAGGGAAAACTTTTCAATATGTTTATTCAGACCAAGAAAAAAATGAAGTTTTAAAGAAAATGGGAGTAAAAGATATTGGTGATTTAGAAGAATCTGAAGGATCAAAATCAAATATAAAAATACAGCGGTATAAAGGACTTGGAGAAATGAACTTTGATGAATTATATGAAACAACCATGGATAAAGAAAAAAGAATTCTTAAACAAATTACTATCGAAGACGGAGTGGCTGCCGATGCAGTTTTTGATGTTTTGATGGGAAGCGAAGTACCACCAAGAAAATCATTCATTATAGCTAACGCAAAAATGGCTAATTTAGAATCTTAATTTCTATAGATGCCGGGCTTTTATAATATTTGTGTTATTCCGGAATGGAATTTTTCCTAAGAACGAAGTGATTGGGTGAAAAATCCCAATATTCGGAATCTAGAATTGAAGCTAGAAAGCGTTTAATTAATTACGAAATTTTTTGTATAAAATATCTTTCTTAAATTTATTTGTATTATGTTTTAAAACCTGGATTCCGGGTAACTGCGTTCCCGGAATGACACAGACACAGACACAGACACAGATGCAATAACATAAAAATAAAAACAAATAAATATTTTAATGAGCTAAAACCATAAAAATTATTTTTTTTGCTCCAGCTTTTTTTAAGATTTTATTTGCTTCAAATAATGTTGCTCCTGTTGTTAAAACGTCATCAAAAAGTATAATATTTTTACCTTTTATTTTTCGAGTATTTTTAAGTCCAAAAGAATTTTTGATGTTAGTAAATCTATCGTTACGATTTTTTATTTTTGACTGAGCCTTAGTGTTTTTTATTTTTATCAAAACATTTTTTTCTCACTTAATAAAATCATTTCCAGCAATTTTAAAAAAATACTTTAAAATAATATCATTTTGATTATAGCCTCTAGATCTTTTTCGAGAAGTACTCATGGGAATTTGAATAATAACAGGATTATTAAAATTTTTATTTATTGATAATTCATTTAAAATATCAGGTAAATTTTCATAAATTATTTTGGCAAAAAAAGATCCTGCTGAAAAATTGTTTTTAAATTTCATTGTTCAAATGGCATCTTTTACAAATTTATTTTTATAAGGTAAAAAAATGATTATATTTTTTTTAGAAAAATAAGTTATTTTAGCTTTTGAAAGTTTTAATATTTCCTCCTCGTTAATTTTTTCTCTTGGGAATATAAAGTTTATAATTTGATTAAAATAGTTCATATTTTTAAGTGTATGTTATAATAAGTTTATAAAAAATAATAAAAATGAGTTTCTCTTTTTTTGATAATATCACAAAAATGTTTTCTAGCAAAACAATAGATAAAGTTATCGGTGTAGATATCGGATCTTCTTCTATAAAAATTGTTCAACTTTCTCTGAAAAAAGGAGTGGCTGTTTTAGATACTTTTGGAGAAATATCTTTATCTGTTTACGGAGAAAAGGAAATAGGGAAGCCTGTAAATCTAGATGAAGTTAAAATTTCTGAGGCTTTGAGAGATTTAATGAAAGAGGCTCAGGTTGATGCAAAAATTGCAGCCTTTGCAGTTCCATTAAAATCTAGTCTTATGTTTAATCTAAAATTGCCTAAAAAGATTGAAAAAAGTAAATTAGATAAAATTGTAAGAATTGAAGCTAGAAAATACATACCCGTTCCAATTTCTGAAGTTCAGGTAGATTGATCAATACTTCCTTCGTCAAGAGAAGAGAAAGAACCAGAAAATTATGAAATTTTAGTTGTGGCAATACACAAAGAAACTTTAAGTAAATATTCAAACATAGCTTCTGCTTCTGGTTTAGATTTAAAATTTTTAGAGATAGAGACATTTTCTACAATTCGTTCGGTTATTAAACATGAAAGAAGTACTACGGCTATAGTAGATATTGGTTCGGCCATAACAAAATTTTATATTGTAGAGTCTGGAATTATTCGTAAATCAAATATTATAAACATAGGTTCTTCCAAAATGCTTGATTCTTTTAGAAGGGAAGAGAAGGCTATAAGTCTTAACAGTGAAGTTAATGCTAATGCTGCTAGATTATTAAGAGAAACTATGGTTGACGGAAAAAATATTCCAATTGATTTGACAAGAATTATTAATGAAGTTAAAAAGGCGATATTGTTATATCAAAAAAACACAAATAGGAATATTTCAGATATAATTTTTTCAGGAGGTGGTTCTTTATTTCAATACATGATTCCGTATGTAAAAAACCAAATGGCAATTAATGTTTTTGAGGCTGATCCATTTTCAAAAGTTTCAAATCCAGCTTTTTTAGATATGCCATTAAAAGAAGCTGGACCTGGATTTGCCGTGGCTGTTGGAATTGCCTTGCGTGGGTTGAAAAATTAACTATTTTATAGGGCATTGAAAAAATATTTTATTACACGCAAAATAACATAAGCATTGTGTCTGTGTCATTGTGTCGGGCGTCTGCGTAGTTATGTTTAGTATTTCTAGGCTCAGGAAATCGCTAAGAAAAAGCGTCATTCCAGAAGCGAAGCTATCTGATAGCTTCGCTTCTGGAATAACACGGGGAGGAAAAACTGCTTCCGAGATGACATAAACAAGTTGCAAGTAATACAGACACAAAAAACAAGATTTTCAAATCAAGTTCTAAAATGTCATAAAAAAATATAAATATGATAAAATAATCTAAATTAGATTATTTTATGGAACTTATATTTCTTACATCAATATTTATCTTTATGCTAGGGGCAATTTTAGGTTCTTTTTTAAATGTTATTTCTTTGGAAATTGAACCTAATATTTTTTTAAATAAAAAAGAAAGAGATCATAAAAAAATAAAAAGTTTCTGAAAAAGAATTAACCGTCGTTCAAAATGTCCAAATTGCTCACAAAATTTAAGTTGGTCAGAATTAGTGCCGATTTTATCTTGAATTTTTCTTTTAGGAAAATGTAAAAAATGTAAAAAAAATATTTCTCCAAGGTATTTTTTAGTAGAAATTTTTTCAGGATTAGTTTTTCTCGGATTTTTTTGAGAAATTATAAATAATTTAAATATATATAATTTAATATTTTTACAAAATGTTGTTTTGATAGAATTTATTTTTTTAATACCTATTATTTCTGCCATAATTTTAATTTTTTTATTTGATTGAAAACATAAAATTATTCCTGATGTAATAATTATTCCAGTATTTTTATACACACTTATTTATATTGTTTTTGATTTCCAGGCATTGAGCTTTGATTTTTCAAATTTTTTAACAGATATTTGAAGATCAATTTTATTTGCTTTACCTTTTTTCGCCATTTGATTAGTTTCTAGAGGGAAAGCTATGGGTTTCGCTGATTGAAAATTAATTTTATTATTATCACTTCTTTTAGAAAATCCAATGCAAAACTTATTATTTGCCATGGGAGCATTTTGAGTGGGTGCGATATATGTAATTCCATTGTTAATATTTAATAAAAAAAATAATTTAAAATCAGAAATTCCATTCGGACCCTTTATAATAATTTCATTTTTTATTGTTTATTTTTTTAATTTAAACCTTTTTTCCTTTATGAATTTTTTTTAAATTTTTGATTATTCTTTTTTTCTTTATAATTGTGATATAATTTTTTTAATATGTTTTTTATAAAAACTGTTAAAAAAAATACTTCTCAAGCGGGCTTTAGCTTGATGGAATTAATGGTAGTTATGGCTTTATTAACTATTATTCTTTCAACTTCTATTTTTTCATATCACGAATTTGGAAGAAAAATAGAATTAGAAAACTCTACTTATTCTTTGGCTTTAGCTATTCGTGAAATACAAGTTTATGGTTTGAATAGAAATGTAAATATGTTTGGCAGTGGTAGTTTTGACCCTCAAGTTTTTGGAGGAAATTATAGCTATGGTGTTCATTTTAGTAAAAGTACCTCACCCGATGCTCCTAATAATAAAAATTTTGTACTTTTTGTGGATAATAACATTACTGGTGGTGGCGAGGGAATTATAAATAATGTTACAGATTGTATGACTAGAGGAAGAACAGGAACCTCTGCACAGGATATATGTTATAGTAAAATAAGTATTCAAAAAGGTAACTTTATTAAAACAATTAGAGCTCTTAATACATCAGGTTTTTGAGATGATCTTAATGATGTCAATATAAGCTTTAAAAGACCAAATCCAGATGTAGTAATAAAATCTGGCGCTGATAGGTATTCTCGTGTAAGAATTATTGTATCTGATCCCTCAGATAGTATTGATCGATGCATAGAAATAGGAGTTGCTGGAGATATAAGTATTAAAAACAGTTGTTAAAATTATATGTTTTTTAAAAATAAAAAAAAAATAATAAATAATAAAGCTTTTACTTTAATTGAAATGTTAGTTTCAATTTCACTTTTTACTATAGTGGTAACCATTGCTTTTTCTGCGCTACATAATATTATGGATGCAAACACTAGATCAAAATCAGTAACAACTGTAGTTAGCAATTTAAATATGGTTATGGAATCTATGACTAGAGAAATTAGAATGGGGCATAATTATACTTGTGGCATGATAAGTCCCCAATCAGGAGGAATAGATTGCACTAATGGAAAAACATCTTTTGCCTTTGTTGATGAAGATAAAAATCGAGTAAGTTACAGAAGAGATGGGAATAGAATAGAAAGAAGAACGGAAATTTATTTAGGTGGTGGTAATTATTCGTCTGCAAAATATGTAACAATGACAGGAGAAAATATTGATGTAAGCCATTTAAAATTTCATGTGTTGGGAGCAGGAACAGGTAATGCTCAGCAAGCTAGAGTATTAATAACACTAAAAGCAAGTGTACGAGATATAAATGATACTGTTGATTTCAATATTCAAACAACTGTTTCTCAAAGAAAAATAGACAGATAATATGTTAAAAAATAATCAAAAAAAAGAATATGGGTTTACTCTTGTGGAGTCTCTTATTTCCATAACTATTTTAATGATTTCTGTGGCGGCGCCTTTAAATTTAGCTTGGCAAGGATTGGTGGCTTCAGATTTGGCTCAAAGACAAATTATTGCTCTTTATTTGGCTCAAGATGCTGCGGAAGTTATATTAAATATAAGAACATCTAATAAACTTGCTTTTGTTCCAATATTGACTGGATTAGAGGACTGTAGATTAGGTCACGGATGTGCGGTAGAAACAACAAATAGGGCTATTGATGCATGCCAAAATTTGACCTGTTCCAGAGAAGGTATTCTAAAAATAGATAGTAATAATTTATATACACATAGGATGGGCGCGGATTCACCCTTTACACGATTTGTAAAAATAGAGAATATTACTCCTGATCAAGAATGAAAAGTAATAACATCAGTATCTTGATTAGATGCATCAGGAACAAATCAAGAATATATATTAGAGAACACAATCACTAATTGATAAAAAATTATATATGGAAAAAATATACAAAAAATTAAAAATAGGGAAGAAAAAAAAAGCAAAAGGTTTTATTATTTTAATTGCTATTGTTGTTTCTTCCTTGTTAGTTTCTTTGGGAATGTTTATTGCAAATACAGCGTACAAGGAATTAATGTTATCAATCTCTGGAAAAGCATCACAAACAGCATTTTTTGTAGCTGATTCTGTTATGGAATGTGCTTTAAGGCACGATATTAGAGGAGCTGGGTTTAAAAGAAATCATAATTATAATCATTATGCCGGAGGGGCTGACAGTAGAGGCCCTGAAAATTTGAAAATGAAATGTAATGGTGTTGATTTTGAACCAGCCTTATTTGGTTTAAGGAATGGGAATGTTATGAGCAGGTATTTTATTTCTTTTGCTGTGGATACAGATGGGAGTGGAGAATTGGAAGATATTGAAATAAATGCACAGCCTGCAAAAGCATACGCAAAATTAGAAGTAACGAAAAATTTTATTGGAGTCGGAGGTGATGAAACAATAATAGAAGTTCATGCTCGCAATATGCACACGGGCATTAATTTAGTTGAAAGATCTATACGAGTTACCTATTAATTTTTTTATAGAAGCCGGATTTATATATTTATTTCTCAGATATAAGACTAAGTAATTTATCTTGTTCTTCTGAAGTAATTTTTCTATGAGCGCCTAAGGGGAGATCTTTTATATTAATATTTAAAAATCTTATCCTTTGCAAATCTTTAATTTGATAACCTAAAGAAGCACACATTCGTCTAATTTGATGTTTTTTCCCTTCACTTAATATTAATGAAAAAATCATAGGAGCTATTTTTTTTATTTTTGCTGGTTTAGTAAAATAACCTTCAATATTTATTCCACTTTCCATTTTATTATAAAATTCTTTATTTAAATGTTTGTCAACACGAACAATATATTCTTTGCCATGAGAAAATTTTGGATTTAGAAGTTTGTCTACCAAACGTCCGTCATTAGACATAAGTAAAAGACCGTGACTCATTTTATCTAAACGACCTATTGGAGAAAGTTTTTCTTTAAAAGAAAAAAAGTCGTTAGGCTCTTTTTCACCATTTTGGGGATTGTGAGAAACTACGCCAACAGGTTTATTAAAAATAATAATTTGTTTTTTTGAAAGATTTTTTTTTGCATCTTTTTTTATAATTATCTCATCAGTTTCCAAGACTTTTATTCCTAGTTTTGCAATTTTTCCATTTACCAAAATTTGATTATCTTTGATTAATCTATCAGCTTCACGGCGAGAAGAAATATTTGTAATATACAGATGCCTAGAAAGTCTCATCGGATATTTTATTTCTTCATTATTTTTTTTGGCTTCATATAAATTCCTTGATTTAATTAAAGTTTTTACTTTGTGTTTGGTTTTTTTAATCTCACCTAATATTTTTCTACTAAATTTAGATTTATTTTTAACAACTTTTTTTAAACCTTTTTTCTTGATTATCATAAACACATTATAACAAATTAAAATATAATATTCTTTTTAATTATTATACTAACATGAATGCGGCAATTCAGAAGTCTGTGTGTCCTTGAGTCTGTGTCGTTCCTTTGTGTCTGTGTCATTTCAGAAGCGAAGCTATCAATCTGGAACCCAGGATTTAAGTCATAGAATATCCATATTAATTATTGCAAATCTTATAAAAACAATATAAAACCTGGGTTCCAAATAGCAAGCTTTTGGAATAACACAGACGTTCGACACAATGACACAGACGAAACGATACAATGACACAGACGCAATAACACAATGTTCGTGTTTGTGTCATATAACTTACAAACAAGGCTTGTTGTAAAACAAATAACTTACAAGCAAGGCTCGTTGAAAAACTATTCCATATAAATTTTTTCAGAGATTTTTTCCAATTTAGAATTTAAACTTTTGTGTTTTTTATAATGACTATCTTTTGCCATTTTTTGTGCTTCATTTCTAGCAGCTTCAACCATTTTTAAATTTTTAATAGCTTCCATTGCTAAGTCGCTAATACCAGACTGCTTATTTCCTAAAATTTGCCCCGCTCCACGAAATTGTAAATCATATTCTGCCAGCTCAAAACCATTTTTAGCAGTTTTAATAGCAGATAATCTTTGTAAAGTTTTAGGACTTTTAGTATTTGCAAAAATATAACAGTACGGTTGATACGAACTTCTCATAACTCTTCCGCGAAGTTGATGTAATTGGGAAAGTCCAAAACGTTCTCCTCCTTCAATAATTATAACTGTAGCATTGGCAACAGAAACTCCAACTTCAATAACGGAAGTTGATACTAATATTTGATATTTATTATCTAGAAAATCAGACATAACTTTATTTTTAATTTCTTTAGATAGCTTTGAATGCATTAATCCTATATTGTAATCTTTAAAATATTTATTTTTTTTTAAATTTTTTTGAGTGCTTATTGCAGATTTTATATTTAAAGCTTGTAATTTATCTGGATCGGGGTCATCAATTCTCGGACAAACAACATACATTTGCCTACCTTTTTTTAGTTCTTTGTCTATTTTTGAATAGACTTGCTCTCGTTCAGTTTCGGTGTCAATATAAATATTAGTTTCAACTTTTTTTCTCCCTTTAGGCATATCAGTCATTAAAGATAAATCTAAATCGCCGTATAAAGAAAGAGCTAATGTTCGTGGAATAGGAGTTGCAGTCATAGAAAGTAAATGAGGCAAAATATCTTCATTGCTAGCCACTCCTTTTTTTATTATTTTTTTTGATTTTTTAAGAGTTCCATTTTCAATAGCATCTAGTTTTGCTAGAGGTTTTGCTCGTAAAGATGCTCGTTGTTTTTTACCAAATCTGTGTTGTTCATCAATAATGACAAGTCCCAAGTTTTCAAAAAAAATATTTTTTGAAATTAGAGCATGAGTCCCAACTGTTACTTGTATTTCACCATTTAAAATTTTTTCTGCAAGTTTTTTTTTTGATATTTTAGCAAATTCATTTTTATTTATTTTTGAAGGAAATGAACGAACATCTTTTGAGGTTAAAAGTCCAATTTGTATTCCGTAAGGTGATAAATATTTGATAAATTCAGAAAAGATTTGTTTTGCTAAAATTTCAGTTGGTGCCATGTAAGCCACTTGAATTCTTCCAAATTTTTGATTTTTAGGTTTTGTCATAGCTGTAAAAAATGCAGCTGCTGCCGCCACTACAGTTTTTCCACTGCCGACATCTCCTTCTAAAAGCCTACTCATAGGCAAGCCTTTTTTAAAATCACTTAAAACACTCTTAATGGTCTCATTTTGTCCTTTTGTTAAATCAAATCCAAAACTTTTTATAAATTCTTCTTTTATTTTTTTTTCTGGATTAATTATAAAAGCTCCAGATTTTTGATATTTTTCTCTTTCAATTCCTTTGACAAGTTGAATCATAAAAATTTCTTCAAAAGCAAATCTTTTTTTAGATGCTTCAGCATCGGTCAAAGTTTTAGGCAAGTGTAAGAAAAAAAAAGAATTTTTTAAAGGTGGTAAATTATATTTTTTAATAATTTTATCGGGAATTGGGTCAGAAATATTTTTTATAAAATCTGTATCAGATAATATTTTTTTTATTTTGTGATATATTCATTTGCTAGAAATTTTTCCAAGCTTTACCCCAGATTCTTTGTAAACTGGAAAAAGAGCAAGCTCTGATTCTGCTGAATTTTTAGAAAATAATGATCCGGTTTTTTCAATTGGAATATCTTTTACTTTTCCAAATTCTGGGTTTGAAATAATTTTCTTACCATTTTTTACAGAAATTGTTCCAGAAAATCTAGCCAAAGAACCAACTGGTAACATTTTATAAATATACGGTTGGGAAAATCAAATGGCTTTTACTTCGTCGCCAGAATTATCTTTTAAAGTTGCTTCGGTAATTGGAATTTTTGTTTTGAAAGTTTTAGAAGCTTTTATGGAAATAACTTCTGCATAAATATTTGTAATATCTCCATCTGATAATTCAGATATGTTTAAAACTTTTGAAAAATCACCGTATCTAGTGGGGAAGTGGTAAAGTAAATCAGAAACGGTTAAGAGGCTCATTTTTTCTAAAGTTTTTTTTTGAGCTGGAGTGATACGAAATATTTTTTCTAAAGGAGTTTCTAAGTTCATTTATCTTTGTATTATATCATTTTTTGTTTTTTATTTTTGTGTTATTTCTTTGTGTCTGTGTTTGTGTCTATGTCTGTGTCATTCCGGGAACGGAGTTACCCGGAATCCAGG
>CAZDWR010000001.1:5545-21896 GCA_964509275.1 uncultured Candidatus Saccharibacteria bacterium | reverse complement strand
GTGTCTGTGTCATTCCAGAAGCGAAGCTATCTGGAATCCAGGATTTATGTTATCTAGAGCATATTTTTTTACAAAATTCTTCGTACAAAATGTTTCTCTTAAATTTGTTTATTTTCTATATTTAAACCTGGATTCCAGATAACTGCGTTTCTGGAATGACACAAACATAAAGGAATGATACAGGCACATTTTTTTATATAAAAACAAGCACAATACTGTGCTTGTTAAATTTTTTATTACAAAAAAATTTATTAAAAAAAACGCAAAGCGTTCTTTTAATAATTTAAGAATTATTTTTAGTATTTTATACAGATTTAATATATTCTCTAACTGATATTTGTGCTGTAACTTTTCTAATTAAATCAATTCCAACTTGTACAATAATAAGAATTGAAATACCTCCAATAATTAAATTAGCATTTCCTGTAATTTGAGAAACAACAATCGGCATAATGGCAACAGTTGCTAAAAAGAATGCTCCAAAAAATGTAACTCTTGTTGCCACTTTTCCAAAGTATTCTTCGGTATCTTCACCGGGTCTAATTCCTGGAACATACGTTCCACTCTTGGCAAGGTTTTCAGCCATTTTTTTTGGATCAAAAGTAACCGCAGTATAGAAGAAAGTAAAAAAGAAAACAAGCGCAAAGTAAGCCATTCCAAAATATAAATGTTGCTGTGAAAAATTTGCTATAATATACAAGAATGAACCTTCTGACAAATTAGCCGAAACTTTTCCAATTGACTGTAAGAAACCAACTATCATTTGTGGAAAAGATAACAAAGCAATGGCAAAAATAATTGGAATAACCCCAGCTTGATTTAGTTTAATTGGAATTGTAGATCTTATTCCAGAAGCTTTTGTTCCAGCTCTTGAAGATTTAGCATGTGCAACAGGAATTGGTCTTTCTGCTTCAGACATATATACAATTGCATAAATCATCAGTAAAAATGCAGCTAAAACTCCAATATACATCGGTAACTGTGTAGGATCTAATCTTATAGTTTCATATAGTCCGCGAGTGACACCTGGTAAGGCCGAAACAATTCCAGCAACAATTATCAATGATATACCATTTCCTATGCCAAATTCGCTAATTAATTCTCCAAGTCACATTAAAAAGACGGAACCAGCAACAGCTATTAAAACACCAAACATCTTATCTTCTGTTGTAAGGTTTGGAAGAACATTTTGTGATTCTAAAAGAGCCATAAAACCAATAGCTTGAATAGCTGCTAGAGGAATTGACAAAAGTCTTGCATAATTTGCCAATTTTTTTCTACCAATTTCTCCTCCCTCCTGTTGCATTTCTTTTATTTTCGGGAAAATTATAGGCATTAATTGCATAATAATAGCCGCTGTAATATACGGCATTACACCCAGCATCACAATAGATAGTGCTGATAATCCACCTCCAGAAAAAATATTTAACATTCCCAAAAGACCGCTACCTTCAAAAAAGTTCTTTAAGGCATCCAGATCAGCCATAGGCATTGGAATTGAAGAGAATAATCTAAAGATTAGAAAAGCAAAGAATATAAATAAAATTCTTTTTCTTAATACTTCGTCTGTAAAGATGAATTTTAATTTTTCAAAAAATATTTTCATAATTTTGTTGGAACGAGAGACTAAATTAAGCAAACCCGGACTTCTCTCTTTGGTTAATTTTGTCCGAGTGAAACATAATTATATTTTCTAATATAATATGTTTATTTTTTATTATTTAATAATTCCACCAGCTTTCTCAACTTTTTCTTTTGCCGATGCTGATATTAAAAGCCCTTCTATTATAATTTTCTTAGTAATCGTTCCATTTCCTAAAATTTTACACCTTGGGATTGAACCTTTTTTTCTATCTACCAAATCTTTTTTATTTAAAGAAAGTGAATTTACCACGTCTCCATCTGAAAATTTATCTTCAATTTGTGATAAATTTATAGGAAAATATTTGTTGATAATGGATTTATTTTTATTTCCATGAATACCATGACCTCTTAACTTAGGGATTTTTTTGATAATGTCTCTTAATTCTGGACGTGTTGAGTTACCAGTTCTTGATTTTTGTCCTTTCATTCCTGCACCAGAAGTTTTTCCTCTTGATCCACCTCTACCAACTATTTTTCTTTTCTTATTCGGATTATCTTTTTTTATGTTATTTAATTGCATAATTTTTATTTAGTTTCTGTTTTTTCTTCTGGTGCTTTTTCTGTTTTAAAATCTTTTACTTTCTCTTTGTTAAATTGTGTTTTTAAATCACTTTGTACAGCTCCAAAAGGTTTTCTAGCTCCAAATCTTGAACCTGGTTTATCACCAAATTTTCTTCTTGGTTTAAAACCTCTTTTTTTGTCTACAACTTTTAAACTTACTTCTACTTTTTCTGAAAAAGGTAAAAGTGCTTCTAAAGTAGCTTTTGCGTTATTAATGTGATTTTTTGATCTAGTTAATATTTTTGCTCCAGCTTCTTTAGCTCCGGCAAATTCTAAAACTGTTCTAACAGCTCCTCCAGCAGCAAGTCCTTTGCCAAAAATAGGTCTTATAACAATTTCTGAAGATTTATACTTTCCTTTTACATCATACGGCACCGAACCTTCCTTTGTAAAAGTTACCTTAACCATATTTTTTTTTGCATTTCTGACAGCTTTTTCAATAGCAAGAGTAGTGTCATTTGATTTTCCCATTCCAAAACCTACTCTGCCTTTTTTATCTCCAACAACCATAGCAACGGAAAAAGAAAATCTTCTCCCACCTGCCATAACTCTAGTTACTCTTCTTAGTGAAAGAATTTTTTGTTCAAATTCTGGTTTTTCTCTCTTAAAAGGAGTTCTCTTTCTAAAATTTTTTTTAAAAGGAGGTCTTTTACCATCATTTCTTGGAGTAAATTTTCTAACATCTTTTTTTTCATCAGGAGATTCTGCTACTACGTCTTTATCTACAACTTTTTCTTCTGTTGATTTATTTTCACTAACTTCAGTTTTTTCTTTAACCTCACTTTCTCCTTTATCTTTTGGAGTATCGTTCTTTTCTATATTTTCTTTTTTTATTTCTTTTTCATCTGTCATAATTTTTTAAATTATTTTTTATTTTCAGTCTTTAATATTATATCGGAATTTTGAAAAACTTTATATATTTTCAAAATCATTTCTTAAATTAAACCTTTAACCCTCCCTTTCTCAACCCCTCTGCAAACGCAGCCACTCTGCCAGTATATAAATTTCCACCTCTATCAAATACTGCTTTTGACAATTTTATATCACTCATTCTTACTGCTAATTTTTCACCAGCAAATGATGATTTATCAATTTTTGTTTTACCTGCTTCATTTTTTGTTGAAATAGACAAAAGTGTTTTTTGACTTACATCATCAATAACCTGAACAAATAACTCTTTATTTGATTTAAAGACAGAAATTCTTGGAATATTTGATGTACCCGATAAAGTAGATCTTATTTTTTTATGTCTTCTTATTTTTTTTTCTCTTTTTAGATTTTTCATCTTCTTATTTTTAAATTATTCCACGCATTTACATATTTTTCAAGAAGCCGGGCTTCCCTAAACTGATTTTTTACCTTCTTTCCTTCTGATAATTTCATCAGAATATCTAATTCCTTTACCTTTGTAAGGTTCTGGTTTTTTAGAAATTCTAATTTTTGATGCCATCAATCCTACTAATTCTTTATCAATTCCGCTTACTTTAATGGTGCTTTTTTCCACTTCCACCTCAACACCTTCAATAATATTCAATGTTACATCATGTGAAAATCCTACTTGCAATGTAATTATTTTCCCAGCAACAGCGGCTCTGAAACCAACACCTTCGATGATTAATTCTTTAACGTATTTTTTATTAACACCTTTTATCATATTTTTGATATGCGATGCAACGGTTCCCCACATTGCTTTAGCAAATTTTGAATCATCTACTGGATTAACCGCAATTCCTTCATTTGTTTTTTCAATTGTTACTACATTTCTGAAAGATCTTGTTAGTTCACCTAATTTTCCTTTAACTGAAACTGTAGTATCTTTAATTGAAATTTCTGTACCTGCTGGTATTTCAATTATTTTTTTACCTATTCTGCTCATAATATTTTCTATTTTAAATACTTTCGTATTTTGCTTACACTTGATTTCTTCAAGTTATAGCTATTTGTAATTTCACACAGCCACACATTTTCCAAGAAGTAAAGCTTGAGCGAGGCACGCGACCAAACCACAAGCATTGCTTCTTCCTATCAAATTTTGAATAGTGGTTCTCCTCCGACCTTTTCTTTCCTTGCTGTTTTATCAGTAATAATTCCAGCTGGAGAACTTAGAAACATTACTCCGTGGCCGTATTTTACTGGTAAAATTTGTTTATACCCATAATAAATTCTTTTTGAAGGCTTTGAAATTCTTTTTAAATCGGTAATTTTAGATACATCTTTTTCATTGTATGCTAAAACAATACTAATTCTTTTTTTAATTCCATCACCTTTAAGAACTTTGTAATCTGTTATATAACCCGTTTTTTTTATTGCATTCAAAATTGATTCTCTCAATTTTGAATGGCTAACAATAACTTGTTTTTTATTAACCATTGTTCCATTTTTAATGTTTATGATTAATTCTGAAATTGTATCGTTCATTTTCTTTCTTTATTTTACCCTGTTAAAAAACTTTTTTTCTAAAATCTTTTAAATGGTACGAATCCCTTAATAATTTCCTCTCTTTTAGTTTTTACCAAGACGATTTTTTCACTCCTGGAATCTGCCCTTCATTTGCCATTTCCCTGAAACAAATTCTACATAAATCAAAATCTCTCATGTAACCATGAGCTCTTCCACATTTGAAACATCTGTTTAATTTCCTTACAGGAAATCTTGGTTTTTTATTTGCCCTTGCAATTATTGATTTTTTTGCCATAGTTTTTAAATTGATAAATATTTTGACTACTTTATGAAGTCTAATACTTTCTTTCCTGATTTGGAAAAGAAAAAGGTAGTTTCGCTCATGTATATATTTTATATTAAAATAAATTCTGACTAAACGACTTTCCTATTTCCAATAAAATTCTGAAAATATTAATATATATTATATCATATTTTTATTATTTTTGGAAATTAATTCTTGGATTCAACTATTATGAACCAAGAACAATTTAACAATGAAAAAACTTCATTTCTGTTAAAATATGAAAATCGTATTTTCTTCGCTCACTCGGTTCAAAAAATAAATTTCATTTCATTTATTTTATTTCATTTTATTTTTTTATTCTCTTCGCTAAAAAATAATATCACTTTGTGTTTGTGTCATTCCAGAGGTTAAAGCTATGACGTGTTCTGGAAATGTCCTGAGCCTAGAAACAACAATGCATAGTCTGGAATCCAGGATTAAAACACGATACAAGAAAATTTAAGAAAAATATTTTGTAAGGATAATTTTGTGAAAAATTATTCTCTAGATAACATAAGTCCTAGATTCCAGATAGCTTCGCTTCTGGAATGACACAAACACACGACAATCTAATCTTCCATGAAAATCCTTTTTAGAAAATATTATAATTAATAAATTATTACCCCATTTAACCCTCACAAGAAATGCAAACTTTTTTTTGATTTAATTTTTGCGCTGCATTCATGCTGTGCTGATAATACATTGCTTTAATTCCTAGCTTTCAAGCTGTAATATAAAACGCGTTTATTTCTTTTACTGGCGTATCTGGGTGAACCATAATATTCAATGATTGCCCTTGATCAATATAAATTTGCCGTGCTGCTGCTTGTTGTACTATACCCATCTGATCTAGTTCAGAAAATGTTTTAAAAACATTTTTTTCTAACTCTGATAAAAAATCTAAATGTTGCACAGACCCGTCGTGATTGCGAACATCTTTTCATATTTCTTTGGAATTTTTCCCCTTGTTTTCTAATAACTTTTCTAAAAATGGATTTTTAATTGTTGTTTTTATTTTTTGAATATCTTTTACATAAATATTTGATCAAACTGGCTCTATGCCCTGAGAAACTTGTCCTAAAATAAAAGCCGATGATGTTGTTGGGGCTATAGCAAGAAGTGTAGTATTTCTTCTACCATAACCCTTCAGAACTTCTGGCTCTCCATATACTTTTGATAATTCTTCTGATGCAGAATATGCTTTTTCTTTTATTAATTTAAATATTTCAGAATTTAATTCTAAAGCTTTTTCTGATTCAAATGGTATCATTTGAGATTGTAATAAGGAATGTCACCCTAAAACACCTAATCCCAATGCCCTATTTTCTACAGCAAACGTATGGGATTTTTTCATAAATAAAAATATTTTTTTATCTTCTTCTTTTTGAGAATCTCTATATTTTTCCATCTTTTCAATAAACTCACTCATAACAGCATCTAAAAAATATGTTAGAGTTTCTACGGCATCTGTATTTTTTCATTCGTCATAGTGTAATAAATTAATGGAGGATAAACAGCAAACAAAAGACCATTTTTCATTTGAAGGTAACATAATTTCCGTACATAAATTTGAAGCTTGAATTTTTAAATCTTTATCTTTGTAAACATCTACCGTGTTTTGATTTGCATTATCTGAAAATAAAATATATGGGTAACCTAACTCACTTCTTTTTTGCAATATTTTTGCTCAAATTTCACGTTTTCTTTCATCTCCTTCTATCATTTTTTTCATTCAATCATTTCCAACTGTAACACCATGAGTCAATTTTTGTATAGGGTTTCCTTCAGTTCCTATGTCCAAAAATTCATTAATGTCTGGATGCTCCACAGGAAGGTATGGTGCGAACTGACCTCTTCTTGTAGAGCCCTGAGATACAACATCTATCATTTTATCAAAAAGCTGCATAAAATGTACTGCTCCAGAAGATTCTCCATTATTTTTTATAATAGATCCTCTAGGTCTTACATGTCCGAAAAAACCAGAAGTTCCTCCACCAAGCTTAGACATAATACCAACTTCAGATAAGGTAAATAAAATATCCCCCATGTCATCTGCCACATTAGATCCAAAGCATGAAATTGGTAAACCTCTTTCATGACCAAAATTTGATCAAACTGGAGATGCTAGTGAATAATATCCTTTGGACATATAATCATAAAATTTATCGGCAAATCCGTCTTTTTTTAAAATCTTTTCTGCCCTTTCTGCTATTTCACGAATTCTCTCTTCTGGTGTTGCATCACCTGTTAGATAGCCTGATGCTAAAAATTTTCTACTATTCTCTGTTAATCATTTCATAGTTATTTGTAATTAGTTATTAAAATAAATCATCTCCTGTCATGCTCCTGCTTCTTTTAGTGTAGTTAATTGACCTTTTGTTAAAAAAATCTACGTGTTTTGTGCCTATAACTTCATCATCAAATCAATCTGACTCTTCAACTAATTTTTCATTCACCTCAAACACTTTTTCAACTCCAATACTCTCTAAAGAGTTATTAAATCTATTTTTAATAAACTCTTTAACAACATTTTTTTCAAGAAAATCTAGGTCTCCATCTTGAAATATTCAATCTACAATAAGTGATTCTGATTCAAACGCTTCTCGGCACAATGTCCGTATTTTCTCAGATTGTTCCCTGTCAAACCAATCAGGATTCTCCTTTTTAATTATGTTTATGATATCAATGCCAAAATTACCATGAATCTGTTCCTCTTTTGATGTTGCCTCCACTACATTTGAAATACCTTTTAATTGACTTTTATACTTATTAAAGGACATAATAATTAAAAATTGAGAAAATAGTGAAACGTGTTCAATAAATAAAGAAAACAAAAGAATTGATTCTGCATATTCTTTTTTGTCTATGCTTGATGAATTTTGCACTGCAGACTCTAAATAATTTACTCTTTTCATTATTATGGGGTCAGATTTCATTTTTGCAAACTCTTCATTTAATCCCAATATTTCTAGTAAATGTGAATATGCATCGTGATGCCTTACCTCTGATTCGGAAAATGTGGCCCCAACAGAACCTATTTCTGGCTTTGGCATGTGGTTATAAATATTTCCTCAAAATGTTTTTACAGCAACTTCAATTTGAGAAATGGCTAACATAGTTCTTCTTACAGAGTTTCTTTCAACATCGCTTAAAGTAACTTTAAAGTCCTGAATGTCTGAAGTGTAATTAAATTCTGTATGTATTCAATACGAATGTCTAATAGCATCCACATATTCTAAGAGTTCTGGATACTCATAAGGTTTCAAATTTATTCTTTTTTCAAAGATATCCAATTTTCTTTCTCTGTTTTGCTTATCTCTGTATAATATATAAGCCTTGGCGGTATTAAAAAAATCTAATTCCATCAAAGACTCTTCTACAACATCTTGAACTTGCTCTACTGTTGGTACACAGTTATTGTTTGTTTTGCAAGTGTACTCTAAAACCTCTACAACTTTATCTTTTACTTTTTCTGCATCTTTACGGCCTCCCTCACTGGCAGACTCCATAGCTTTCTCTACAGCATCGGAAATCTTTTTTACTATAAATCTTTTTATTGTATTGTCTCTTTTTATAATTTCATTAATCAACATAGTAATTTTAATAATATTTAAGATAAAAAATAAAATATATATCTCTTTTATAGATTAAAAACTTTTATCATTTATACTTTCTGAGTATAGCACTAAAAAACATTTTTTAAAAATGTTGAAAATAAGGGATTTTAAGAGTTATCAACAGCTCAGTTGTACATAATGAGCGATCCACGAGAACACCGAGCAGGCATTATGAATGGAGTGAACAGCTAATGTGAGGTGTTTCTCGTTGGCGAGCGTACTCTCAAGTTACCACAGTCGTAGCACCACAGTTCGCAAAGGAATGGAAAAATGATTTTCGTATTGTGTAAGTAATGAAACTTGTTTTCAGAAAATTATTTTGGAATTTCTGAAGCGAACCCGTCCGCCAAAACCATTTCCTTACCTTTCTTTCTTTTTCGGTGGAGGGGTCTGGGGATGATCTGGAATCCAGGTTTTGAAACATAGAACGTATATTTTTAAAGATTTAAATGCTTTGTGGCTTCAATCCTGGATTCCCCAGTCTTCACTGGAGAATGACGCAGACAACAACAACAACAACAACACAATTACGGACACAAATCACTTCTATTTTAAAATTAGATTGTTTCCAATTTAAATTTCAGTTCAAGAAACTAACCAACAATTTCACCTTCTCCCAAACAAACATTATCATCATAAATTACTAAAATTTGACCTTTTGCAACAGAATTTTGAGGACTTGAAAATTTTATTAAGATATTATTTTCTGATAATTTTTCTAATTTTAAATCTATTAATTTCCCTCTGTAACGAATCATTCCCGTATATTTTTTTGAAAAATCTATTTTTTCTAAAATTAAATTTAAATTAGTAATTTCAATATCTTTTTTTTCTAAATAATTTTTTAAATTTTCATTATTTTTTTCACCCACAGTGATAGTATTTTTCTCAATATCTTTTTTTAAAATAAAATATCTAGGACTATTAGTAGTTTTAAATTTAGGAAAAATTTCAAAACCGTGTCTTTCTCCAATTGTATAAAATATATTTCCCTCATGAACACCGATATTTTCCCCTCTTATGTTCAAAACATCTCCTTTTTTCTTTGGTAAATAATTTTGCAAAAATTCTCGCATATTTACTTTTCCCACAAAACACAAACCTTGAGAATCTTTTTTTCTGGCCGTAAATAAGTTATTTTCTTCAGCAATCTTTCTTACTTCTTCTTTTTTTATATCCCCAAGAGGAAATAATGATTTAGAAAGTTGCTTTTGTGAAATTGAAGATAAAAAATATGATTGGTCTTTATTTTGATCAATTCCTTTTTTTAATTTGAATTTTTGTAAGTTTTGGTCAAAATAAATTCTTGCATAATGTCCCATAGCAATTTTGTAAGCTCCATGTTTTAAAGCATATTCTAAAAAAGAACCAAATTTTATAAATTTATTACAAAAAACATCAGGATTCGGAGTAAAACCTTTTTTATATAAATCTATCATATAATTAAAAATATTTTCTTTATATTCTTTTTCTAAATTTAAAAAAACAAAAGGAATTTTTAAATGTTTGCAAACTTTTTTAGAATCCAACATTTCATCTCTTCAACAAAAAGTACTGACTTCTGGTTGGTAAACTTTCATAAAAACTCCAACAACTTCATATCCTTGTTTTTTTAACAAAACTACAGCTACAGAAGAATCAACTCCTCCAGAAACACCTACTCAAACTATTTTTTTATCTTTTTTTTTCCCTAAATTAATAAAAAAACTTTTTAATCTGAAAAAAAATGGTGAGTATAAAATAGAAATAAAAAAAATTAATAATGTTTTCAATAAACACCTTGTGATTTTAATTATATTCTTTTTTTTAAAACATCTTTTCATTATCATTAACCAATATTTTACAAATGATAAAATTCTGAAAAAACTTGTCCAAAATTTGCTATGGCTATTTTTGCTTCTTGATGTGTTAACTTGAAGCTAGAATCGTGAGCAATCATATTTCTTATTTTATGAGCTCTTCAAGCATTTTGGACTGTGTCAAAATCTGCACTTTTAAGTCTTTCACCAATTGAGCTTCCAAAAAATCCATTATCTTCCAAGGCTTCTTCTAATAAATTTTCTGCATTTATTATTGCCACTTTCCAGTCATTTTCATTATTTGATTTTATTAAAGATAATATTTCTTCCCATCTTGCTGATTTTTTATTATCTTTGTTTTGAGGATTTCTTTCATAGACTGTATCATATAAAATTGATTCCTGCTCTTCAAGTTCATTACTTTTTGCTTTTAAAAAAAATAATATTATTATTCCAAAAAGAATAAAAAGATAAATTCAACCATTCATTCCTCCAAAAAATAAATCAAAAAATGAAGGGCAAGAACTACAGTAAGGATTGGTAAAGAAATTTTCAAATCAAGCAGAAACTCCGCCAAAATCTGCAAAACCGTGTGGTGGAGAAAAAAGAGAATATCCATCATATATTGCGCCAATGCCGTCGCCGAAACGAGCATAAACATCTGGATTTGTAACTGCCTGACCGTCCGTTGCATATTTTCAGATATTAATAAAAGTAATATCTGTTGGATTTTCTGTAGAAAAAGGAGAAAATATTCACTTAAAAAATAAGTAAACTAAATAAAAAATAAAATCTAAATTTAACATAGGAGAAGATAAAACTTCTGTCCCTTGTGCTACTTTTTCTACTGGCATTCTTTTATTATACTAGAACTTTTGAAAATAAGAAATTATTTATATTATTATATTGTTGATGTTCGTGTTCGTGCTCGTGTTTGTGTTCGTATCATTGCGTTTGTGTCATTCCTTTGTTGTCTGTGTCATTCCAGAAACGAAGTTATCTGGAATCCAGGTCTTGAGGCAAAAAACATACAAATTTAATAAAGTATTTTGTAAAAATAATTTTGTGAGAATTTAAACGGTTTGTAACTTTAATCCTGGATTCCAGATAGCTTCGTTTCTGGAATGACACAGACACAAAGGAATGACCCAGTTCTTTACAGATTATTAAATTTTTAGTAAAATAAAATAGACAAATAAGTAAATAAAAAATATTATGATTTTATCAGATAGAGACATAAAAAAAGAATTAAAAAAGGGGAACATTATTATAAAACCTTTAGCAAAAAACAATATCCAACCAGCGTCAGTAGATATCCGATTGGGAAAAGATTTTTTAGTTTATGAACGAAATTCTAATTATATTATTGATCCAAAGAATATTCCCGATAACTTAATGAAGAAATTAACTATTTCAAGTAATCAATGTTTTATTTTACATCCTGGTGAATTTGCTTTAGCTGTTGTTTATGAAGAAACTGGAGTTTCTGATTCAATTGTGGGTAGACTTGAGGGAAAATCATCTCTTGGGCGATTGGGGCTTATTATTCACACCACAGCAGGTTATTTAGACCCTGGAAACTCTTTAAATATGACATTGGAGTTATTTAATGCTGGATCGCTGCCTATTAAATTACATTACAAAATGCCTATTGGACAAATGGCTTTTGAATATCTTTCAAGTCCTTGTGAAAAACCATATGGTCACCCAGATTTAAACAGTAAATATTTTGCTGATAAAACAGTTAGGGCTTCTCAGATGCACAAAAATTTTATTAAAAAATAATTGTCGGGGATTTTTTGAGAATTTTGCAGCAGAATCGGTCTCCCAGCATCGCCTCCAAACACAATCACAACGGAGGCTGATGCGCTCGACCCCGTCGGTCGCCTCTTCCACAAAAAAGAGAACAACCAGGTTTTTTGAGTCATCGATAGCTTCCTCTTTTCGATTCCCTCATCGCCTTGAAAAATTCAACAAAAAATCCCCTGTCGGGGATTTTTTGAGAATTTTGCAGGCGATGAGGGAATCGAACCCACGATAACGGTTTTGAAGACCGTAGTTTTACCATTAAACTAATCGCCTAATATAATAATATATTTTACTAAAAAAATACAAAACTTCAACCTTAGATTTAACTATGAACTATGAATAATTTAACAAAACAAAAAATTAGTTTCTGTTAAAGTAATATCACTTTGTGTTTGTGTCATTCCAGAAGCGAAGCTATCTGGAATCCAGGTTTTGAGGCAGAGAACTTATAAATTTAATAAAGCATTTTTTAAGAATAATTTTCTAAAAATTGAATGTTCGATAACTTTAATCCTGGATTCCAGATAGCTTCGCTTCTGGAATGACACAGACACAGTAGTGCAAACACAAAATATAATAACAAATCATAATATTTTACTAAAAAAATACAAAACTTCAACCATTTTCTAAAAATTAAAATTTTCCTGAATTAAAATCTGTTTTACTAAAGCCACAAATTTGACTAATTTCATCTTTTATCTTTAAGATACTATCTTTTGGAACATACATATTTTCTTTTAAAGCTTTCATGTCATTTTTCAATAATCCTCTACAAGAAACTATTTTTCTTTTAATAAAATATTCTTTTGCTTTTTGTGTAATGCTATTTAAGGCAGTCAAAGGGTGTATTTCTGACTTTAAAATAAAATCATGTAAATTTTTTCCTTCTGGGTAATTTCAAGACAAAACCTCAATTCCCGAACAAGCTGAATATTTTTTTGCATTAGCAGTAAATTTAGTATTAGTAATAATCATTTTTCTTGGATTTTTATTACCATAATATCCAGAAGATTCAATGTCATCAAAACGAGCTTTCATATACAAAGCTACTTTTAATTCACTTTTTTTAGAACGAGAATTATGAAATTTTAATTCTGCAGTAACATGATCATTTCCTTTAAATGCAACAATGTCCATTTCGTGACTCTGAATACATTTTCCAGCAATTTTTTTACCTACAAAAACAGGAGAATAATTATATGATTCGAATACTTCTCCTATAAACTTTTCAAAGGCAAAACCCTCTGGTCCTAATTTTGAAATAGCATTGGGAAGATTATAACGTAGGAAAGCTTTTTTATCTTCAAAATTTTCTAATAATTTTCTTGTTATATTATAAATTTTTGAACTACTAAAACCATCTTTTATTTCACATTCAACTTTTTTACAAATATTTTCAATTAATTCTTTATTTGCTCCAGATTTTTTTAAAGATTTTTCTAATTTTTTAATATTAAATTTTTCTAATCTTCCATTTTCTTTTTTTATTAATATTTCACTCATATTTATAATATAAATTATACCACGTTTTTTTTGTTAAAAATAAAAAGATATTTTGACATGTTAAGTCCGTTCCTTTTAAGATTCTAGTGTCTGTATATCAGCCCTAAATCTATTGGCTCTTCTAACCACGGATTCTCCATAAGACATTCTAAACCTAAATCAATTTCTGCCTGCATAGTATTTAGAAGCTGCACATCTTTCACGTAAAGTTCGTGTGCTTTGAATATGTTTAAAATCAGCGGCATATTTATTGCAAGCAGCAGAATAATAATGTCTTCTTAGGTAAGCAGCTGATGCAACGAAAGCATGTTGGTTAATAAAAGGTGACATTTCTTCAGGTTTTTTTCCAATAATTCTTGCTGCCAAAGGTCGCACATCCATTCATGTTCTTGGCATAAATTGTGCAGGACCCATTGCTCCACCGTGTCCGCCATCTCTGGGAATAGGACAAGAAACTTTTTGAGTTTTGGCATTCAATCCCAGACCCCTCATTATTGTTTCAAATGCTTTATGTTGGCTTAATCTCATCACTGTTTTACCACCAGACACGCTACCATGTCTATTAAATTGTTTATAGGTACACTGTCCGATATTTCCACCTATCTTTCCTCCCATTCCTGATTCTTGAAATAAAATAGCTAGGATAAACGCAGGATCCATCCCTAAAGCTCTTCTGTGTGGGTAAATAATATTATAGGCTTCTCCAAAAGATACTTTATCACCAGAAGCCACTTTAAACATTTTTGCCAAAATTGCTTGTTTAGCTCTTTCCCTGCTAGTGATAACTGCTTTAATTCCCCCCTCTTCTCTTTTTAAGATTCCTAATAAATCATCTTTATATCTTTTATTTCGTTCTATTTTTCCTGTTTCTATTTTTCTCCTATCGGCTAAATCCCTCTCCACCGACTCTTTTTCTTCCAATTCTAAAATAAGTCTTTTTAAAGAATCTCTTTCTGCTCTTATTAAAACAATTTCCTGAGAAATTCTTGCCTCTAAATGACGAGAAATATCTTTGTCTTTAAAAAATTCTGAAATAGTTTTTTTTGATAAAATAGCTTCAAGTGCTGTATTTGCTTCAGCTTGATTTCTTTTGAAAATTAAAGCTTTTAAAGAATTATTTATTTTTTTCAAGTCTGAATTGAGACCATTAATATCATCTTTGGTATCATTTATATTTCCTTTTAACCTGGTTGCTATTGCTAACTTTTGATTGATAAATAATCCTGATATTCTTATTTTTTGATTTAATTTTCTAATTTCAGATCTTACTCCAGATGTTTCTCCTTGTTTCTTTTTTAATGAAGACCTTGCTTCTGCAATTTCCTTATCACAAATCTTACGAACTTTTGTTGCATCTGCCTCGCTTGAGGCTTTTTTGACAGATTCTAAATCACATTTAAACTCCGCCTCTGCGGTAAGAGTAAAAGAAAAAAAAGAAAAAATAAGGGTGATAATGGTTAGTCACAAAATTTTATTTTTAATAATTATTATCATTCTTAAAATTATAACAAAATTATATTCTTTCTTCAAAATCTTTTCCCCATATTTTAAATATTTATTTGAAACAATGCCACCTTGTGTCTGTATTTGCGTTTGTGTCTGAGGTCGAACTTCTTAAGTGGTTGTGTGGGATAATTTTCGAGCAGTGCAGAGAAAATTTTTCGCTTTGTGATTGGTCGATGGTGAATTCCAACCTTCTAGAGATGTATCGTTCGATGTGTTTGTGTTATTCCAGAAGCGAAGCTATCTGGAATCCAGAATTATGTTGATTTTATCAAATTTTGTAATATTTAATTTGAATATTTTATAACCTTAATTCTAGATTCCGGGCAATTGTGTTCCCGAAATGACACACAGGCACAGAAACAAAGTAATTGCATGATCGTTCGTTAAAATTAATTGTTAATTTTTTATGGAATTTTTTTTAAAATTTGATAAAATGATACTCTGTTTTATAGGCAAAAATTATAAAAATGCCGAAGCGGTGAAATTGGTAGGACAAGAATGCTGGGGAGCATTCTTGTCCGCGACTCAAAATCGTTTATTTTTATTTAAAAAATATAAAATACTTGCCGAAGTGGTGGAATTGGTAGGACGAGAATGCTGGGAGCATTCTTGTCCGCGACTCAAAATCGTTTATTTTTATTTAAAAAATATAAAATACTTGCCGAAGTGGTGGAATTGGTAGACACGCACGACTCAAAATCGTGTGCAGAAATGCATGAGGGTTCAATTCCCTCCTTCGGCACAATAATATTTTAACAAAATATATTATTCAATAAAATTTAAATAGATTTGTTCAGTAAAAACTTATATTTTGTATAATTTAGATAAATGAAAATTAATTTTTATTTCTAAATAAACAATAAATATATTTTTATATTTCAAAACAATTCTATTATCCCCCACTCGTAGCTCAGTTGGTAGAGCACTCGACTCTTAATCGAATGGCCGAAGGTTCAAATCCTTCCGAGTGGACAAGCTTAAAATAGACTGACTAAAAAGAAGAATCTCTTAATTTTGATGTTTGGTTTTTCTATTTCTGCATCGTGCGTCTGTGTCATTCCAAAAGCTTGCTATTTGGAATCCAGGTTTTAAAACATAGAGCGAGTAAGTTTAAAAAAAGTATTTTGCAAGAATAATTTTGTGGATATTTATATGGCTTGAAACCTTAATCCTGGATTCCGGGTAAC
>CAZDWR010000001.1:1814-5445 GCA_964509275.1 uncultured Candidatus Saccharibacteria bacterium | reverse complement strand
GACACAAACTACTATTTGTTTTTTTACAAGGTCCGACCTGTCCTTTTTTAAAAAAGGACAGGTCGGACCTTGTCCTATTATTTTGCATACAAACTTCCCTCCTCGAAAGAAACTGACAGTAACTTGGAAGAACCTTTATCATCCATGGTTACTCCATAAAGTAATCCTGCTCTGGACATTGTTTCCCTGTTGTGTGTAATCAAAATTAGTTGTGAATGCTCAGCTAACTTTTCAACCATATCTCCATATCTTTTTGAATTTGCCTCATCTAAAGCAGCATCCGTTTCATCTAAAATAATAAACGGCGGTGGAGTAATTGAACTCATAGCAAACAATAAAGCAATTGAAGCCAACGACCTTTCCCCTCCAGACAACATTGAAAGACTTGAAATCTTTTTATTCGGCAATGATACTTTCATATCAACTCCTAATTCAAATTCTTGAATTTCATCATCTACCTTTTTTATTGGAACTTTTACCATCGCTATTTCAGCAGAACCACCCGAGAATAATGTAGCAAAAAATTCTGAAAATTCTTTATTTATTTTATCTATCCCCACCCTAAATTTTACTTCTATTTGATCTGAAATATTTATAATCAATTTTGATAAATCATCTTTAGTTTTTTCTAAATCAGTAATTTCTTTAGATATAAATTCCTGTCTTTCATTTAACATTTTATATTCTTCCAAAATTTCTTCCACATTCCCTACACTTCTATTTTCAAGCAATATTCTTACTCTGATAATTTTTTCTAAAATATTTATTTCTTTTTCAAAATTATTCTCAAGATAGAAATTTTTTAAGACTTCCGTCCCAAAAAAAGAAGTAGCAAAAGATTCTTCTTTAAGATAATGGTTTAACTCATTGTTTAATTTATTTTTATCTCCCTCTAAAACTCAAATTTCAGAATTAACCATAGATAAAACTTTTTCTATTTTTAAAATTTCAATTTCAATTTCTTGACTTAAAACTTCAGTCCCATCTTCGGCATCAGAACTCAGTATTCTTATTTTTTTTGATACAGATTCCAAAAGATCGTTTATAGAATTTATTTTATGAGTAAAAATATCATTTTCTTTTTGTTTTTTTTCTATAATTTCAATATCAAAATTTTCAATATTAATTCCTGATTTATGAATACCAAAAAAATCTAAAATATCCTTTGATAATTTTTCTAAAATTTCTATTTTATCAACAAAAATATTTGATGTGCTTTTACTAATGATATCTTTGACTATTGAAAGTTTTATATTGTAAGCTTTTAAATTTTCACTAACTTTTTCTTTTTGCTTTTCAAAAAGTTGTTTTTTGCTTAATTCATTTTCTATTAAAATTTCATTTCGTGTTAAATCTTTTTGCAAAAATGTTTTTTTTTCCTCTAAATCATTTTTTTCAACTTTTGTTTTTTCGAGCTCAATATCTTTTTGTCCATGGTCAGTTTTAATGTTTTTACTTCTATTTAATTCTTCTTTTTTTAAAATAATTTTTTCTTCTATCTCTTTTTTTTCTTTATTTTTTTCAGAAAGCTTATTCTCTGTTTGAGAAATTTTATGTTCAACTTTTTCTTTTTCAGGAAAAAAAACAGAATATAATCTTTTTAATTCCTCTTTCATTTCTTTTGTTTTTTCTATTTTTTCAACTTCTTTTTTTAAAAATTTTATTCTAGGACTGTTTATTCTTTCTCTAGTTTTAATTTCTTTAAGATTTTCTTCTGTTTTTGCTAATTTTTTTTCAGATTCTATTTTTTTAATAACATAAGATTTTAAGCCCAATGCTTCTTCTATAACAGCTTTTCTCTCTCTGGGAGATATCGAAAGAATTTTGTCTGATTCGCCCTGTGAAATAATATGATGTCCTGAAGCGCCAATATTGGCTGAAGTTAGTAACTCTAAAACATCTTTAGCTCTTACCCTGGTTGAATCAATAATATATTCATTAGTCCCGTCTCTATAAACAACTCTTTCCAAAACCACTTCATTGTAATCAATATTTAAAGTCTTATCACTATTATCAAAAATAACTTTCACTGACCCTCTATTTAATCTTGAATTTTTTCCTGTAAAAATTAAATCTTCACCTTTTTTTCCTCTTAAATTTTTCATTGATTGTTCTCCAAGAACAAAACGAAACGCTTCTGCTATATTAGATTTTCCCGATCCATTGGGACCGACAATAGATGAAATTTTTGTTTTAAAATCTAAATTTGTTTTTTTAGAAAATGATTTGAAACCATTTATTTCTAAACTTTTTAAATACATAAATAATATTATAATCTATAAAGATAAAAAATCATAACCCTTGATTAAAGCTATTCCTAGTTTTTTATTGTTTTATTCTATAAAAATGTTAAAATATTGTCAATTAAATAATTTATGTCAAAACAAACAGAAATAAAAAAAGAGGCCTTGTTAAAAGTGGGGCTAGATATTAAAAATGCTGGCGGAACATCTGAACAAATTGCTATGATATCTGCTAGAATCAACAATTTATCAGATCATTTAAAAACAAATCGAAAAGATTTGCATTCAACCAGAGGTCTTTTGCAAATGATTGCTGATAGACGAAAGTTGATTAAATATTTAAAAAGAAGAGAATCCGTTAAGTGGGAAAAATTAGCAACCGAACTTGGGCTTAAAAAATAGTGAAGAAAATTTAAAATAAAAAAGTGAGATAAAATCTCACTTTTTTATTTTAAATTTTCTTCACTATTTTTTTTTAAATTTTTCTCAAGAGAATTTAAAAACAATTGAAACCAAAACTCCTAGAAATATTCCAGCAATTATATCAAGGGGGAAATGAACACCAACAAATATTCTAGAAATTGAAACTAGCGCAGCTAATACAAAAAAAATAATACCAATTTTTTTATTATAAAAATATATACTCATAGCCATGGCAAAAACTACAATAGTATGCCCTGAGGGGAAAGAAGCCACTGATGATTCATCTATTAATTTAACCACACCTTCTAAATACTGATATGGTCTATCGGTTGGAAAAAAATATTTTATTTTTTTTACAACAATTCAAGCAATAATCGGGGCAGAAAAATATAAAAATATTTCTTTTAATTCTATTTTTTTATCTTGCAAGGCTAAATTTAAAAAATATAAAGAAAAAAATATTATCATTATGTAAATTAAGCACTCTGCTAAAAAAATAAAAAAAAAATCTAAATAAAAATCATTTCCTGCAAAAGAATTTAATCAATAAAATATTTTTTCATCTAAAACAGATCTGTCTATCATTTAAGTATTGTAACAAAAAAACCTGTATTATCGAACAAGTATTTTTAATAAGTTCTGTGTTATTTGCGTTGCGTACTGTGCCTGTGTTTGTGTCATTCCAGAAACGAAGTTATCTGGAATCCAGGTTTTTTTGTCGTTCTAAAAAAATAAAATATATGTTTTTAATGATTGGTAACTTAAATCCTGGATTCCGGGCAACTGCGTTCCCGGAATGACACAGATGCAATGACACAGAGACAACTAAAAATAATAGATATTCTTTATATTTTTAAATCTTTCAAAGCATCTTTAAAAGAAGTACTTCCTCCCAACTCTTCATCTTTCTTTTTTCTTTCTGGACTTTTTTCTTTTTCTACTAAAATTTTTATATCTTCTTTTTT
>CAZDWR010000001.1:0-1714 GCA_964509275.1 uncultured Candidatus Saccharibacteria bacterium | reverse complement strand
ATCTTCTTTTTTTTCTGAAAATTTTGACAATTTTAAATTAAGTAAAGGTTTTTTAAAAAAATTACTTTTTTTTTCTGAAAACTGAGCGTCTTTTATTATCCCAAAATCATTTTCTTTTTTAAAAGCAAAATTTGGATTGTCATCTCTCCTGCCTCTAGGAATCGTTATGTTTTTTATATCACTAGAATTAGTTTTATTTAAAGAATTTTTTGTTCTATCTATCCAGTCAGGTCTTTGTTTTTTTGATTCTCATTTTTCAACATTCTTTTCTTGTTTTTTCTTCTGTTTTTTTGATTGATACTTTTTTTCTAATCATTCCGTTATTTCCTTATCAATTTCTGATTTTGATTTTCCATAACTTTTTCTTGAATATTGAATAATTTCATCGGAAAAATCAACATCTAATTTTTCTATTGGTGCTAATGAATTTGCAGAAAATGGTACTGAGCCTACTGAATCAATCATCAAAGATAAATAAATTTCAAACCTACCTAAATTAACAATATCATCAGCATAAAAAACAGGGGCAAAAAGTTTTTCTATAACTTCGCCATCTTCTGGGCCAACTCTAAAAGCGATAGTTGTTCCCACGTTTCCAAAAATAGCAGCTCTAACAGTGTCTGGCATTTGTTCAATATATTGATGAGCCATCATCAGTGATAATTTATATTTTCTAGCTTCTGATAAAATATTTGCAAAAGAATCATTTACCACATTTTGAAATTCATCAATATACAGGTAAAAATTTGGTAATTTTTCTAATTCTGATTTAGAAGCATCGGCTCGAGACATGGCGGCTAAATATATTTTAGTTGTAATCATTGCCCCAAGTAAATTGGCATTATCCTCCCCCACTTGACCTTTAGACAAGTTAATTAAAAGAATTTTTTTCTTATCCATAATTTCTCTAAAATCCATAGAATTTCTTTTTTGTCCCACAATATTTCTTATTAACGGATTAGAATTAAATTGACCTAATTTATTTAAAATAGCCGCCGATGCTTCAATTCTAAAACGGTCTTCTCAAGTTCCATATTCATTTATTCAAAATGATTTTACTGATGGGTCTGAAATATTTTCTACAACATCATCTCTATAACCTTCATCCGTTAACATTCTTGTTACCGATAAAAGTGTTGCTCCAGGGTATTCTAAAAGAGCCAACAAAGTATTATTTGTAATATGAATCATTCTATCTGAAAATGATTCTTCTCCAAATATTTTTTTAAAAGCAGCTAATAATCCCTGTGCTACTAAAAATCTTGTGTTTTCATTAAGTCCTGTATTATCTAGAACATTGAAAGCAATAGGATTCTGGACATCAAAAGGAGCAAAATAAATTACATCTTTGATCCTGTTTTCTGGAATATATTCTAAAAAAGTTTCAACTGCAGAACCATGTGGATCAATAAAACATAAACCATTGCCTTTATTAATATCTTGAATGGCCATATTTTCAAGTAAGGTAGATTTACCCATACCTGTCTTCCCTATGATATACATGTGCCGAAGTCTGTCCTCATCTCTTATTCCAAACTCTGTTTCTCTGCCTCTGGAATTTGTTTTTCCAAAATAAGTAATATCTAATTTATTATTCATAAATTTATTCTATCATAATTTTGATTATTTTTTCTATTTTGCTGTCGGGCTTGTCCTGACATTATCAGATACGTATTACTTTTTAAATCTTTTTAGTTGTGTCTGTGTCTGTGTC